>NZ_JBEXXX010000004.1:0-169844 GCF_040630635.1 Streptomyces sp. NPDC005761
TTTCCGCTCCCACCCCTTTTAATACCCACCTTCTTTTCCTCTTTTCCCTCCCCCGCTCTTTTCCCCATACCCTCGGTGGGGGGGGCTACGGACAGCGGTCCGTACCCGGCCGAACGTGCTGACGGCGGGCCCTAGGCGTCCAGGCCGATGGCGAAGGCCGCTTCCAGGTCGTGCTGCGAATAGGTACGGAACGCCACGTGTGTGTCGGTTCCCTCGACGCCGGGGATCTTGCTGATCCGGCCGGGGATGACATCGGCGAGATCGTCGTGCTTGGACACCCGGACCATGGCGATCAGGTCGTAGGTACCGGTGACCGAGAAGACCTCGCTGACGCTGTCGAGCGCGGCGATGGCCTCGGCGATCTCGGGAATCCGGTCCACGCTGGTTTTGATGAGCACGATCGCGGTGATCACGGCTTGCTTTCTCCCTCGGTGGCCGTGGCTGGAGACTTCACTCTAGGGCCTTGTGGCCGGGTCCTGTCGGGCGCGCGGGGTCCTGGGCCCCGCGCCGGTAGCGTCCCCAGGCGTAGAGGAAGCCGGTGGC
Organism: Streptomyces sp. NPDC005761; assembly: GCF_040630635.1. NCBI lineage: Bacteria > Bacillati > Actinomycetota > Actinomycetes > Kitasatosporales > Streptomycetaceae > Streptomyces > Streptomyces sp. NPDC005761. The sequence goes on from NZ_JBEXXX010000004.1 coordinate 544, forward strand.
GAAGCCGACCACATGGGCGAGGTAGGCCACCCCGGGCCCGCTGCCCGCCCCCTCGGCCGCCACCCACTGCAGGGCGAACCAGAAGATCAGCACCATCCAGGCGGGGAAGCGCAGCGGCAGGAACAGCAGGAACGGGAACAGGCTGGTCACCCGGGCCCGGGGGAAGAGGTAGAGGAAGGCCCCCAGGACGGCCGAGATCGCCCCCGACGCGCCGACGAGCGTCTGGTCGGAGGCGGAGTGCGCGGCCGCGTAGGCGAGCAGGGCGAGATAGCCGGAGCCGAGGTAGAAGAACGCGAACTCCGTGTGGCCCATGCGCTCCTCGGCCATGGCCCCGAACACGTACAGGAACAGTATGTTGCCGAGCAGGTGCAGCCAGCTGCCGTGGACGAACAGTGCGGTGAGCGGGGTGAGGACGGCGTGCGCCGAGCCGTTCCACAGCTCGCTAGGGATCACGCCCCAGCGTTCGAAGTACCCGGCCTGGGCGGCGAGCAGGGCGTCCGCGGTGCCGTAGACCGGGTTGAACCCGGACAGCGGGCTGATCACGAAGACCACGCAGCACAGGGCGATGAGGGCGTAGGTCACCGGTGGCCCGCCCGAGGTGGCCGCCCGCAGGATTCTGCCGGCCGCAGTCCGCCGATCGATCATGAACAGAGCATGACGCAAGCGGAGGGAACGGGACAGACCGCCTCGCCGTGCCGGTGGGAAGCACTGAGGCCGTAGGGTTACAAGAGGACATCCGCAGTTCGACGGCGCACCGCGAGATCCTTGTCCGGCAGCTCACGGCTCGACGAAAGAGGACGCAACGATGACGACGGTTCCCCAGCCGACGGACGGGACCCGCTGGCGCTGCACGCTCTGCGGAAACCTGACGCGGTTCGACGTGACGCGGTCCTCCAAGGTCGTCGAGTACGTTCACCTCGACCTGGCCGGTGAGTCCAGCGTCGAAGAACGCGAGGTGGTCAGTGAGACCATCGAGTCGGTGCGCTGTCGTTGGTGCAACGCGGTGGACCAGATCGAACTAGTCGACAGGCCTGGTGCCGACTCCTGACGGGGCCGTGCGGACATAAAAATGAGGTGACGGATGGTGGAGCAGCCCGCTGGCGGCGCCACGCCGGCCGATGAGGCCGGCGACGCCGTGGAGGTGCTCGACCGCCCGCTGCCCGAAGGTGTGCGGCGTCGGGTCGTCGCGCTGGTCTCGGACGCGTTCGGCGGTCTCACGGTCACCGAACTCCCGGCCCAGCTCCGACAGTACGCCCGCTTCACGCCGACCCGGCGCGCCAAGTTCGCGGGGAACGCCATGGCGGCCGCGCTGGAGGGCGACGCGGCCTTCCGCCGACGCATCGGTGAACGGCTGAAGGAGACCCAGCCGGAGCTGGCCGGCGCGCTGGTGGCCGGGTCCCCGCCCGCCGCCGCCGAGCCCGTCGACGTGGCGGCGGCGGCCTATGTGCTGCGCCCGGCCGGCTGGGTCAAGCTGGTCGCCGCCGCGGGCGAGGAGGCCGAGCGGGCCGGCGCGGAGCGGGCCGACGAGGAGATCCGGCTCGAACTGGAACGGCTGCGCGAGGAACTCGCCCGGGCCCGCGCCCAGACGAAGGGCGACACCGAACGGCTCCGCGCCGAACTGGACGCCGCCCGCAAGGAGGCCGACTCGCTCCAGCGCAAGCTGCGCAGCGCGGCCAACGAGGTCAAGCGCGGCGAGGCGGCGCTGCGGCGCGGCAAGGCCGAGAGCGATGCCCTGCGGGCCGAGGCGGCCGCCCAGGTGTCCGCGGCCGAGAGTGAGACCCGGCGGCTGCGGACGAGGCTCAGCGAGGCGGAGGCCGCCGTCGAGGCGGGGCGCCGGGCGGCCAGGGAGGGGCGCTCGGTCGAGGACATGCGGCTGCGGCTGCTGCTGGACACGGTGCTGGAAGCGGCCGGCGGGCTGCGCCGCGAACTGGCTCTGCCGCCCTCCTCGATGCGTCCCGCGGACAGTGTGGACGCGGTGGAGCCCGGCCGCATGTCGCCCAAGGACATTGCCGCCAGGGCCCTTTCGGAGACCGATCCGGCGCTGCTCGACCAGTTGCTCGCGCTGCCACAGGCCCATCTGATCGTGGACGGCTACAACGTCACCAAGACCGGCTATCCGCAGATGCCCCTGGAGAAGCAGCGGCTGCGCCTGCTGGGCGGCCTGTCGGTGCTCGCGGCCCAGACGGGCGCCGAGATGACCTGCGTCTTCGACGGGGCCGAACTGGCCGCTCCGGTGCTGCTCGCGCCGCCGCGCGGCGTGCGGGTGCTGTTCAGCAAGCCGGGTGTCACGGCGGACGAGGTCATCCGTCAACTGGCGCGTGCGGAGCCGCCCGGGCGGCCCGTCGTGGTCGTCTCCACCGACCGCGAAGTGGCCGACGGGGTCGCGAAGGCGGGGGCCAGGCCCGTTGCGTCCGTCTTGCTCCTGAAGCGGCTTTCGCGCGTCTAGTGCGTGTTGGGCGGACTTGCCGGACATCGGGGAACGGACCGTCAAGTCACCGCTACGCCCTGTGTGGTGTGGGTAAAGAAGTACCTGCTGTGACGAGATTTTTCCTGTGAGGATTTGAACTGATCACAAGATGGTCACTAAGGTCGGGCCTCGAACCTTCACACGGTTGACCACCCATCCGGGGTGGCAGTGAAGGAACCGCCGAGGCCGTGACGTGCACGGAGCTGGGGATTCATCTCCCCCATAGCCCGGTAGGCGGCTCGAGGAAGAAGGAGCTCGCCTTCGTGGGGTCCCACCGTCGTCCCAAGCGCCCGAGCCGCACCCGCGTGACCGTGCTCACCGCGACCGCTGCCGCGGCCGTGGCCCTGACCTCCCAGGCGGCGCACGCCGACCCCAAGCCGACCAAGAGCGAGGTCAAGGAGAAGGTCGACAAGCTCTACGAAGAGGCGGAGCAGGCCACCGAGCAGCACAGCCTGGCCAAGGAGAAGCAGGAGAAGCTCGAGAAGCAGATCGGCGCGCTCCAGGACAAGGTGGCCCGCGGTCAGCAGGAGCTCAACAACCTCCGCTCCGGCCTCGGTTCCCTCGCCGCCGCGCAGTACCGCTCCGGAGGCATCGACCCCTCCGTGCAGCTCTTCCTCGCCTCGGACCCGGACAGCTTCCTCGACCAGGCCTCCGCACTCGACCAGTTGACGGCCAAGCAGGCCGAGGCGCTGTCGAAGGTGCAGGAGAAGCAGCGGTCCCTCGCGCAGGAGCGCAAGGAGGCCCAGGACAAGCTGAGCGACCTCGCGCAGGTCCGCAAGACGCTCGGTGAGAAGAAGAAGAAGCAGCAGGGCAAGCTCGCCGAGGCGCGCGAACTGCTCAACACCCTCACCCAGGCCGAGCGCGACAAGATGCGCGCGGACGACCAGCGCGCCAGCCGCGACGCGGGTACCCGGGTCGACCTCGGCAACGAGGCCCCCGCCTCCGGCCTCGGTGCCGCCGCGCTTCAGGCCGCCGCCACCCAGATCGGCAAGCCGTACGCCCCGGGCCAGGCCGGCCCCGGCTCCTACGACTGCTCGGGCCTCACCATGTGGGCCTACGGGCAGGCCGGTGTCAACATCACCCGCACCACGTACACCCAGATCAACCAGGGCACCCGGGTCGGGCAGAGCCAGCTGAAGCCGGGCGACCTCGTCTTCTTCAACGGCAACCAGCACGTGGGCATCTACGCGGGCGGCGGTTCGGTGCTGCACGCCCCGCACTCGGGCGCGTACGTCCGCTACGAGTCGATGAGCACCATCGGCAGCTTCTACGGCGCGGTGCGCATCTGACCACGCCCGAACGGGCGAATTCCCGCGCCCCGTACTGACAGCCGCCCCGCCGGAGACCACAGGTCACCGGCGGGGCGTCACTGTGTGTGGCCCCTGCCGGACCGGCGTGGTCTTTGTCCGCTCCGTGATCACGCGACTACTGTCTGCCTGCCGTGCAGCTCCCGTGCGTCGGTCCGCCCGCCCCGGGTGGCAGGGGCTGCGCACGTCTGCGTACAGCGGAAGGGAGTGCGGCGTCCTGTGGTGTCCCATCGCCGTTCCACACAGCCCGGCACGAGCCGGAGCGTCCGGGTGAGCGTTCTGTCGGCCGCGGCGGCGACCGCCGCGGCGACGCTCGGCGGGGCCACCGCGAACGCCGAGCCGCAGGACACACCGCGGACCGCCGGTGCCCGGGTCGACCGCCTCTTCACCGAGGCCGAGCAGGCGACCGAGCGCTACAACAGGGCCGGCGAGAACATCGCTCGGCTGCGCGGCGAGGTGAGCCGGGCCCAGGACCGGGCGGCCCGGGGCCAGGAGCGCATCAACCGGATGCGTACGGAGATCGGTTCGGCCGCCCGCGAGCAGTACCGCTCCGGGGGCATCGACCCCTCGCTCGCCCTGCTGCTCTCGTCCGACCCCGACGGCTACCTCGACGGGGCCGCCACCCTGCACCGGGTCGACACCCGTCGGGCCACCGCCCTGGCCGGCCTCCGCAAGGCCCAGCAGGCGCTCGCCCAGACCCGTGCGGAGGCGGCCCGCTCGCTTGCCGGCCTGGAGCGCAACCGGGCGGCCGTCAGCCGCCACAAGCGCACCGTCGAGCGCAAGCTCCGTCAGGCCAGGGACTTGCTGAAGGAGCTGCCCGGGGCCGAGCGGGCCGCGTTCGAGCGGGCCTCGCGCACCGGCCGCGACGGCGGAGCAGCCGGCCCGGTGGCCGGTCTGCCCGCGGGGTCGGCCCGGGCGGAGGCCGCCGTCGTGGCCGTCCGGCAGGCGCTGGGCAGCCCGTACGTCTGGGGCGCGAACGGACCTTCCGGATTCGACTGTTCCGGGCTGATGCAGTGGGCGTACGCGCAGGCCGGGGTGAGTCTGCCGCGGACCTCGCAGGCCCAGCGGTACGCCGGCCGCATGGTGCCGCTCTCCGAGGCCCGCCCCGGCGACCTCGTCACCTACCGGGCGGACGCCAGCCACATCGGCATGTACGTGGGAAACGGCCAGGTGATCCACGCCCCGTACCCCGGAGCCCCGGTCCGGTACGACCCCGTCGGCATGATGCCCGTCTCCTCGGTCACCCGGGTCTGACCGTACCCTCGGTCATGTGGCTGATCAGGGGCGTACCGCGGGGCGGACGCGCGGCGGACGACGGCGGGCGGCGGGCGCCGTGCTCGCCGCGCTGCTGTGCGCGGCCGCCTGCGCCGCCCCGGCCGACCGGGCCCCCGACACCACCGCCCGCGACATCCGGGCCACGCTCGACCGCCGGGCAGCCGCCGTGCTGCACCACGACGAGGACGCGTACGTCGCCGTCGTGGACCCGGACGCCACCGCGCTGCGGAGCGCTCAGCGCAAGGAGTTCGGGCGGCTGGCGGACGTACCGCTCGGCACCTGGACGTACCGGGTGACCGACCTCACCGCGCACGGGGCCGACCGGGCCACCGCCGAGGTACGGCTCGGATACCGGATCGAGGGCTACGACACCGCGCCCGTCTTCGTCGACCGGGTGCTCGGCCTGGAGCGCGACCCGGCCGACGGTCGCTGGTACCTGACCGCCGACCGGGCCGCCGACGGCGGGGTCGGACAGCTCTGGGAGCAGGGTGAGGTGGAGGCGGTGCGCGGCACGTACAGCCTGGTGCTGGGGGTAGGGCGGTCCCGGGACGAGCTGAAGGCGATCGCCGCGACCGCGGACCGGGCGGTGCCCGACGTCTCCGCCGCCTGGCCGGAGCACTGGGCGGGGCGGGTCGTGGTGCTGGTGCCCGGCACCGTGACGGACATGGCGGAACTCCTCGGGTCGCCCGCCGCGAACTACCGGGGCATAGCGGCCGTCACGACCGGCGAGACCGGCGGTTCGGGCAAGGCCCCCGCAGACCGTGTGATCGTCAACCCCGAGGCGTACGCCATGCTCGGCGCCTTCGGGCAGCGCGTCGTCCTCACCCACGAGACCACCCATGTGGCCACCCGCGCCGACACCTCCGCCGCCACCCCGGCCTGGCTCTCCGAGGGCTTCGCGGACTGGGCCGCCTACCGGGGCGGGGAGCGCACCGCCACGGAGATCGCCCCCGAACTGGGCGACGCCGTCCGCGGCGGCGACGTGCCCGCCGCACTGCCGACCGACGAGGACTTCGGCTTCGCGGAGGACGCGGACCGGCTGGCGAGGGCGTACGAGGGCGGCTGGCTGGCCTGCGAGCTCATCGCCGAGCATTGGGGCGAGGAGAAGCTGTTCGCCTTCTACCGGGCCGTAGGAGGGCACTCGGGGCGGGACGGAGCGGTGGAGCAGGCCCTGCACGAGGTGCTCGGCACCACTCCGCAGGACTTCACGGTGCGCTGGCGGGAGTATCTGGAGAGCCGGTTCGGCTGAGCCGGGGCGGGACGGGGGCCGCGCCCGCGGCCGGAAGACCGCCGGCCGGGGCGCGCACGGTGTCCCGCCACAGCCGTCCGCACGCGAGCAGGGACGCCGCGACCAGCAGCCCGTTGCGCACGAACATCAGCGTCACGCCCGTCGCGTCGCCGGCCACCACATGGCCGAAGCCGAGCGGGAACTCCAGCTGGGTCACACCGGTCGCCACCAGGACCAGCGCCGCCGGCCAGGCCATCCGGCTCTCCCGGAAGACCAGGCACACCGCGGCCAGACCGACCAGCCACAGCATGTACTGGGGGCTGATCACCCGGCTCGTGGTGGTGAACAGCAGGACCGCGGTGAACGCCGCGTCCGCCGTCGTACTCACCCCGAACGTGCGGGCCCGCAGCCGCCACACCAGCAGCCAGCCGAACGCGAGCAGGCTCAGCCCCAGGGAAAGGGTGCTCACCAGCGGCACGTGGGGCCCCAGGAACTCCAGCGAGCCGTAGTGCAGCTCCACCCGGCCCTGCCAGCCGAACTGCCGCGCCACGTGGAAGACCAGCGCCCCCAGCGACTCGACCTCGGTGCCCCGGTCCCGCTGGAAACCGAGGAACGCCAGCGCGCCCGGCGCCGCCGCGGTGCACAGCACCAGCAGCCCGAAGGCCACCCCGGCCGCCGTCGCCCACGCCAGGCGGGTACGCCGGCCCCGGGCGGTGCCGGCGAGCAGCAGTGCCGGCCACACCTTCAGCAGTGCTCCGAACGCCGCCAGCGCCCCCAGCACCCGAGGATGCCGGACGCCCGCCAGCAGTGCCGCCACGGCGACGGCCGTCACCATCACGTCGTACCGGGCGTACGCGGTCGTGCCGAGCAGCGGCACTCCGGCCACCCACACCCAGGCCCCGGCGGTCCGCCGGGCGGCGCCGCGGCCCGCGTACAGCAGCAGGCCCAGCACCAGCGCGTCACACAGGAAGGCCAGGACGAAGAAGGCAGACGTGTAGTCCAGGAAGGGCAGCAGGCCGGGGGAGAGGATCGCGAGCGCGGCGGCCGGCGGGTACTGCCAGGTGACGTCGGACTGCGGATAGCTGCCCGACCTCAGCACGTCGTACCAGCCGTGGTAGATCACCGACACGTCACTCGTCACGTCCGGCCCCGGCACCGTGATCACCTTGATGACGCAGAGGAGGAGCAGGGACCTGGTGAGCGCCCACACCACGAAGGCCGCCGGCCGTGCCCCGCTCGATCCCGCCATGACCCGCCCTCGTCCGTCCCGTTCGTCGTACGAGGAGCCATGATGCCCGTCCCGTCCGTGCGGGAGCCATCAAGCGGGGCCGCCCGGTACTGTCGGCGGCGATGGACAAGACCTTGATCGTGACCAATGACTTCCCGCCCCGCCCCGGTGGAATCCAGGCGTTCCTGCACAACATGGCGCTCCGCCTGGACCCGGAACAGGTCGTCGTCTACGCCTCGACCTGGAAGCGCGGCGCCGAGGGCGCGGCGGCGACCGCCGCGTTCGACGCCGAGCAGCCCTTCACCGTGGTCCGCGACCGTACGACGATGCTGCTGCCGACCCCGCGGGTGACCCGGCGTGCCGTGCAACTGCTGCACACCCACGGCTGTTCCTCCGTCTGGTTCGGAGCAGCCGCCCCGCTCGGCCTGATGGCCCCGGCGCTGCGCCGGGCCGGAGCCCGCCGGCTGGTGGCCACCACCCACGGGCACGAGGCCGGCTGGGCCCAGCTGCCGGCCTCCCGTCAGCTGCTGCGGCGGATCGGCGAGGGCACGGACACGATCACCTACCTCGGCGAGTACACCCGCTCCCGGATCGCCGCCGCGCTCACCCCGGCGGCCGCGGGCCGCATGGTCCAGCTGCCGCCCGGTGTCGACGAGAAGACCTTCCACCCGGACTCCGGCGGAGACCGCGTCAGGGCCCGGCTCGGGCTCACCGACCGGCCGGTCGTGGTCTGTGTCTCCCGGCTGGTGCCCCGCAAGGGCCAGGACACCCTGATTCTCGCGATGCCGGCGATCCTGGCCGAAGTGCCGGACGCCGTCCTGCTGATCGTCGGCGGCGGACCGTACGCCGGCCGGCTGAAGAAGCTGGCCGCTCAGACCGGGGTGCAGGACTCGGTGCGGTTCACCGGACCGGTGCCGTGGGAGGAGCTGCCCGCGCACTACGGGGCCGGCGACGTCTTCGCGATGCCGTGCCGCACCCGGCGCGGCGGGCTCGACGTGGAGGGCCTCGGCATCGTCTACCTGGAGGCGTCCGCGACCGGCCTGCCGGTCGTGGCGGGCGACTCGGGCGGCGCCCCGGACGCCGTGCTCGACGGCGAGACCGGGTGGGTGGTGCGCGGCGGTTCGGCCGAGGAGACGGCGGAGCGGATCGTGCTGCTGCTCGGCGACGCCGAGCTGCGGCAGCGGATGGGGGAGCGGGGCCGCGCCTGGGTCGAGGAGAAGTGGCGCTGGGACCTGCTGGCCGAGAGGCTCAGGGCGCTGCTCTGAACGCCGTAGGGGCACGCACCGGACGCGGTGCGTGCCCCTACGTACGCGTCGCACGGGTCAGGCGCGGTAGATCGACTCCACCTCGTCCGCGAAGTCCTTCGCCACCACGTTCCGCTTCAGTTTCAGCGACGGCGTGATGTGGCCCGCCTCCTCCGTGAACTGGGCGGCCAGGATGCGGAACTTGCGTACCGACTCGGCCTTGGACACCGCGGCGTTGCCGTCGTCGATCGCGCGCTGCACCTCGGCCAGCAGCTCCGGGTCCTCGCGCAGCGACAGGGCGGTCGAGCCGACCGGCTTGCCGTGCTCCTCGGCCCAGTGGCCCAGGAACTCCTCGTCCAGCGTCACCAGTGCGCCCACGAACGGGCGGCCGTCGCCGACCACCATGCACTCCGCCACCAGGGCGTGCCCGCGGATGCGGTCCTCGATGACGGCGGGAGCGACGTTCTTGCCGCCCGCCGTGACGATGATCTCCTTCTTGCGGCCGGTGATCGCGAGGTAGCCGTCCTCGTCGAGCGTGCCGATGTCGCCGGTGTGGAACCAGCCGTCGGCCAGCGCGTCGACCGTCGCCGCCTCGTTGTTCCAGTAACCGGAGAACAGGTGCTCGCCGTGCAGCAGCACCTCGCCGTCGTCGGCGATCCGCACGACGGAGCCGGGCAGCGGCTGGCCGACGGTACCGATCTTCTGCCGGTCCCACGGATTGAAGGCGGTGGCCGCACACGACTCGGTCAGGCCGTAGCCCTCCAGGACGGTGAAGCCGATACCGCGGTAGAAGTGCCCGAGCCGCTCACCCAGCGGCGCGCCGCCGGAGATCGCGTACTCGCCGCGCCCGCCGAGAACGGCCCGCAGCTTGCTGAAGACCAGCCGGTCGAACACCTTGTGCTTGAACTTCAGGCCCACGGACGGGCCCTGCGGCGTGCCCAGCGCGCGGCTGTAGGCGATCGCCGTGCTCGCGGCCTTGTCGAAGATCTTGCCCTTGCCGTCGGCCTGCGCCTTGGCACGGGCCGAGTTGTAGACCTTCTCGAACACCCGCGGCACCCCGAGGATCAGGGTCGGCTTGAAAGCGGCCAGCTCGTCGGTGAGGTTCTTGATGTCCGGTACGCAGCCGAGCTTGATCGGCGCCATCACGGAGGCGACCTCGACCAGCCGGCCGAAGACGTGCGCGGCAGGCAGGAAGAGCAGCACCGAGCAATCGCCGGTGCGGAACAGCGGCTTCAGCCGCTCCACCACGTTGCCGCACTCCGCGAAGAAGCTGCGGTGCGTCAGCACACAGCCCTTGGGGCGGCCGGTGGTGCCCGAGGTGTAGACGATCGTGGCCGGATCGTCCGCCTTGGCGCTCACGCTGCGCAGATCCACGGTCTCCTCGGAGACCTCGGCACCCGACGCCGTCAGCTCGTCGATCGCGCCCTTGTCGATCTGCCACACATGGCGCAGCCCCGGCAGCCCGTCGCGCACCGAGGCGACGGCCTCGGCATGGGCATCGCTCTCGACCAGGACCGCGACCGCGCCCGAGTCGCCGAGGATCCACTGGACCTGCTCGGGGGAGCTGGTCTCGTACACCGGCACGGTGACGGCACCCGCGCTCCAGATCGCGAAGTCCAGCTGCACCCACTCGTAGCGGGTACGGGACATCAGGGCGACCCGGTCGCCGGGCTCGACCCCTGCGGCGATCAGCCCCTTGGCCGCGGATCTGACCTCGGCCAGGAACTGGGTGGCCGTGACGTCCGTCCAGACGCCGGCCACTTTGCGGCTCATCACCGCGACGTCGGCATGCTGAGCGGCATTGCGGCGGATGAGATCCGTCAGGTTGCCGTCCGAGGGGACCTCGTACAGGGCCGGAAGGCTGAACTCGCGCAAGACTGCTGCTCCTCATCGGGCTCCGGTGCCACGGCTCTGTGTGACGCACCGGCTGCGGTCCAAGATCGGGGGTGCTCAGTGGGGTGAGCACGACTGGACTGCCCGGACGTTACCCACCGGTACTCGGTTCCGGATAGGGGGTTCAGGCCAGATGTCTTATGCGTCACACATATCGGTGGTCCTCATCCGCACAGTAGTGCACCTCGTTCAACACCCGGAGGTAACCGCAGGTCCGGCCGCCTCTACCCACCTGGGTGCCGGGAGTTCTAGGGTGATCGTCATGCGAGCAGGACCGAACAGCCGGAGCACGTCCACGGGTCGGCGCACCCGCGTCCACGTGGTCAGCGACGTACACGGGAACACCGAGGCGCTGGCCCGCGCGGGGGACGGCGCCGACGCCCTCGTCTGCCTGGGTGACCTGGTGCTCTTCCTCGATTACGCCGACCACTCGCGCGGCATCTTCCCCGATCTCTTCGGCGTCGAGAACGCCGACCGGATCGTCGCCCTGCGCACCGAACGCCGCTTCGAGGAGGCCCGGGACTTCGGCCGGGAGCTCTGGGCGGGGCTGGATCGCAACGCCGCGATCGTGGCCGCGGTACGCAAGCAGTACGCCGAGATGTTCGCCGCGCTGCCCACTCCGACGTACGCCACCTACGGCAACGTCGACATCCCCGGTCTGTGGCCCGAGTACGCGGGCCCCGGCACCACCGTCCTGGACGGCGACCGCGTCGAGATCGGCGGCCGTGTCTTCGGCTTCGTCGGCGGCGGCCTCCAGACCCCGATGCGCACCCCCTACGAGATCAGCGACGAGGAGTACGCGGCCAAGATCGAGGCGGTCGGCCCGGTCGACGTGCTCTGCACACACATCCCGCCCGAGGTCCCGGAGCTGACGTACGACACCGTGGCCCGCCGCTTCGAGCGCGGCAGCCGGGCCCTGCTCGACGCCATCCGGCGCACCCGCCCCCGCTACTCCGTGTTCGGCCACGTGCACCAGCCGCTGGTCCGCCGGATGAGGATCGGCGACACCGAGTGCGTGAACGTCGGCCACTTCGCCTCGACCGGCCGGCCCTGGGCGCTGGAGTGGTGACCACGGCCCCGCGCGCCCAGGCCCTGGGACGAGGCGCGGCGCTCACGCGATAGCCTTCTGGCGGCAGGCCTCTGCCGACCGACCGGTACACCGCACTGGAGGGCCACAGCGATGGCTGAACACACCAGCTCGAGCATCACGATCGAGGCGGCACCGGCCGACGTCATGGGTGTGATCGCCGACTTCGACCGCTATCCGGAATGGACCGGAGAGGTCAAGGAGGCCGAGGTCCTCGGCACCGACGACCGGGGCCGCGCCGAGAAGGTCCGCCTCGTCCTGGACGCCGGAGCGATCAAGGACGACCACACCCTCGCCTACACCTGGATCGGCGACTACGAGGTCAGCTGGACCCTGGTCAAGTCCCAGATGCTGCGCGCCATCGACGGCTCGTACGCGCTCGCGCCGCTCGGCGACGGCGACCGCACCGAGGTCACCTACCGGCTGACCGTCGACGTCAAGATCCCGATGCTCGGCATGATCAAGCGCAAGGCCGAGAAGGTCATCATCGACCGCGCCCTGGCCGGTCTCAAGAAGCGTGTCGAGTCCGTCCCGAAGGCCTGACCCGGTGCGTACGGTCCTGGTCACCGGGCTCGGCGGAGCCGGCCGCAGCACCGTCGCGGCGGCCACCGCCCTGGCCGGCGCCCGCGGCGGCGCACGCACCCTGCTGATCTCCGCCGACGCCCTGCCCGGTTTCCCGTCGGCCACCGAACCCACCGTGGTCACCGACGGCCTGTGGTCCGTCCGGATCGACTCCGGCGCGCATTTCCGCGACGAACTCCTCACCCTCCAGGACCAGTTGTCCGGCGTGCTCGACCTTCTCGGCGGCAACCGCATGGACGGCGAGGAACTCACCGAACTCCCCGGCAGCGCCGAATTCGCCCTGCTGCACTCCCTGCGCCGCGCCGCGCAGGGAGACTGGTCCCGCGCCGGCTACGACCTCCTCGTCGTCGACCTGCCACCGCTGCGCGAAGCCCTCGCCGTGCTGGCCCTGCCCGGACAGCTGCGCCGCTACCTGCGCCGGCTGCTGCCCCGGGAACGCCAGGCCGCCCGCGCCCTGCGCCCCATGCTCGCGCAGCTCGCCGGTGTGCCCATGCCCGCAGAGTGGCTGTACGAGACCGCCGCCCGGCGCGACGCCGAGCTGGCCGGGGTCCAGGCGCTGATCGAGGACCGCGCGACGACGCTCCGGCTGGTCGCCGAACCGGGCCCGGCCGCCGAGGACGCCCTGCGCGCCGCCCGCACCGGGCTCGCCCTGCACGGCCTGCGGGTGGACGCACTGGTCGCCAACCGGGTGCTGCCCCGGCACTCGTCCGACCCCTGGTTCGCCGCCCTTTCCGCGCAGCAGGACAAGTGCCTCGACCACTGGCACGAAGAACGGTTCGCCGAGGCCCCACCGCTGCGGGTGCCCCATCTCGGCCGCGACCCGCAGGACCCCGGCGACCTCGCCGGCCTCGCGGACGACACGCCGGACCTCACCCCGGACAGCCGCGAGGGCGGCCGCGCCGAGGACCCCTGGTGGATCGAGGAGGCCGGAGCGCCCGAAGGCCAGGACGGCGCCGACGGCATACTCGTCTGGTGCCTGCGCCTGCCGGGCGCAGTCAAGAAGGACCTCCACCTGGTCCGGCGCGGCAGCGAACTGCTGCTCACCGTCGGACCGTTCCAGCGCATCGTGCCCCTGGAGTCCGCACTGCGCCGCTGCACCGTCTCCGGCGCGGCGCTCACGGACGGGGTGCTGCGTGTCCGCTTCACGCCGGACCCCGCACTGTGGCCGAGGACGGGCTGAACGCCCCACCACCGTTCGGGTACCGTCGTTGGTAGGGGCCCCGGGCACCGGGCCGCCGTTCCACCACGTCGCAGGAGTCCGCCATGAGCGAAGCCACCGATCGTCCCGTCGACGACGACGCGTGGGCGCAGGCCTGCGCCGAGGACCTCGCCGCCGAGAAGGCCCGCCGCCGCGCCGAGTACGGCCCGCCGCCCGGCTCCGCCGCCGAGGAACTGCGCAAGCTGGTGGACGCCGTGGCCGACAAGCTCGGGTCGCTCCAGACACCGCTGTTCGGCGTGGCGGCCCAGGGGGCCGTGCAGCAGGTCATCAAGCAGGCGAAGTCCGCGGTCGAGCCCGTCATCGAACGTAATCCGGACGTTTTCGATCACATCGCCGCGGCCGGCAGTGAACTGCTGGCCGCATACCGCTCCGCGGTCGAGGGGCAGGAACGCCGCTGGACCCAGGGTGCGGGGGACCCCGCAGGCTCGGAAAAGAAGGCGGAGGACGCCGCCGACCCCCGTGATGAGGGGCCCGGAGCCGGCGAACACATCGACCTGGACTGACCGGCACCGACAGGGCGGGGCCCGGCCTCGGGTACGGTTGCCCCAGCGGGGCTCGACCGAAACTGAGGGATTCATGGGACTCACCATCGGCGTCGATATCGGCGGCACGAAGATCGCAGCAGGAGTGGTGGACGAAGAGGGCCACATCCTCTCGACCTTCAAGGTGTCGACCCCGCCGACGGCCGAAGGCATCGTGGACGCCATCGCGGCGGCGGTGTCCGGCGCGAGCGAGGGGCACCCGGTCGAGGCGGTCGGCATCGGTGCGGCCGGATACGTCGACGACAAGCGGGCCACGGTGCTGTTCGCGCCGAACATCAACTGGCGGCACGAGCCGCTGAAGGACAAGGTCGAGCAGCGCGTCGGCCTCCCGGTCGTCGTGGAGAACGACGCCAACGCGGCAGCCTGGGGTGAGTACCGCTTCGGCGCGGGCCAGGGCCACGAGGACGTCATCTGCATCACGCTGGGCACGGGCCTCGGCGGCGGCATCATCATCGGCAACAAGCTGCGCCGCGGACGCTTCGGCGTGGCCGCCGAGTTCGGCCACATCCGGGTCGTCCCGGACGGCCTCCTCTGCGGCTGCGGCAGCCAGGGCTGCTGGGAGCAGTACGCTTCCGGCCGCGCCCTCGTGCGGTACGCGAAGCAGCGCGCCAACGCCACCCCCGAGAACGCCACGATCCTGCTCGCGCTCGGCGACGGCACGGTCGAGGGCATCGAGGGCAAGCACATCAGCGAGGCCGCCCGGCAGGGCTGCCCGGTGGCCGTCGACTCGTTCCGAGAGCTGGCCCGCTGGGCCGGCGCCGGGCTGGCCGACCTCGCCTCGCTCTTCGACCCGTCCGCCTTCATCGTCGGCGGCGGTGTCTCGGACGAGGGCGAACTGGTCCTCGACCCGATCCGCAAGTCGTTCCGGCGCTGGCTGATCGGCGGCGAGTGGCGCCCGCACGCCCAGGTGCTCGCGGCCCAACTGGGCGGCAAGGCCGGGCTGGTGGGCGCGGCGGACCTGGCCCGGCAGGGCTGATCCGACCGGACACGGACACACCGGACGCCCGTCGCGCCCCCTCGGGGAGCGGCGGGCGTCCGCCGTATCGTGAACCGCATGGCCATGATGTCGCTGCCCGAATCCCGCACCGAGCAGGACGGCTCGGCCGTCGTCAGAGTGCTCAGCTACAACATCCGGTCGATGCGCGACGACTGCGCCGCACTGGCCCGCGTGATCCAGGCCTGCGCACCCGACCTGGTTCTCGTCCAGGAGGCGCCGCGCTTCTTCCGCTGGCGCAAGGCCGCTGCCCGGCTCGCCGCCCGCAGCGGCCTGGTGATCCTCGGAGGCGGTGCCACCGCCGCCGGCCCCCTGCTGCTCTGCTCGCTCCGCGCCACGGTGGAGCGCACCGAGGACATCCTGCTGCCGCTCACCCCGGGACTGCACCGCAGGGGCTTCGCCACGGCGGTGGTCCGGATCGCGGGCGCCAGGATCGGCGTACTGAGCTGCCATCTGAGCCTTGACCGCACCGAACGCCTCGCCCAGGCCAAGCGGCTGCTGGAGACGGTGGACGCGATGGGTGTGGACCACGTGGTGGTGGCCGGTGACCTCAACGACGTACCGAGCGGGCGGGCGTTCCGGCTGCTCGCCGGGCGGTTCCAGGACTGCTGGACGGTACGGCCCCGGGGCGGCGAACACACCTTCCCGCCGCACGCCCCGCACAAGCGGCTCGATGCCGTCTTCGCGACCGACGGCATCGAGGTGCTCGGTTGCGGGGTGCCGACGGGGCTGCCCGGGGTGTCCGGGGCCGACCTGCTGGCCGCGACCGACCACCTGCCGGTGCTGGCCGCACTGCGGGTGCCGGGCCCCTCACAGGGCGGCGGCTCCCCGCTCGCCGGACGGGCTTGATCGCAGCGGGTTCAGGGTGCGTGCGGGGCTCCTGGGTGCGGGGTTCCGTCCTCAATCGCCGGACGGGCTTGTGTGCGGGTGCCCCGCGGGGCGCTGTTGTCCGGGGGGTGGGGGTGGTGCCCCTCCGGGCAGACTCCTCAAAAATGGCGTGTGCACCCGACGACGCACTTGAACCCGGGTCGTACGCCATTTTCTGCGGGGACTGCCCTGCACGTCCCCACCCGCCATCACCCGCGTCTGCACCCCGGCGAATCAACCGCCGCAGACGCAGGACGGCCGGGGCCGGGGGCGTGCAGGGGAGTCCCCGCAGGACGACGAACACCGACCCGGGTCCCTCGCGTACCGGCTGAACGTTCGTCGTCTGAGGAGACGCCCCGGAGGGACCCCGGACCCCCACCCCCCGGGCAAACGCGCCGCCGGGGCGGGGCACCCGCACCACCCAGCCCGTCCGGCGATTGAGGACAAGACCCCCGCCCCGGAACGGGGCAACCCGAAAGGGGACCCGCACCCCGCAGGGACCCGCACCCCGCAGGGACCCGCACCCCGCAGGGACCCGCACCCCGCAGGGGCCCGGTCAGACGACCGCGCCGCGGCCGGGGTCGTCCCCGTCCTCGTCGTCGTGCTCCATCCGTGCCACCAGCGTTGCGAAACCGCCCAGGAAGCCGCCGACACAGACCGTGGTCAGCCACCAGGTCATCTCCCACTGCAGCAGCACCGCCAGCAGCAGGAGGACCGGACCACCGATCACCGCGAGCCAGGCGAACTTCGCCGTGACGTCGGCCTCGGGCAGCGGCGGCGGCTCCGGCGGCACGAAGTGCCCCTCGCCGCTGTCGTCATCGTCGTCGATGTCGCCCGCGGCGGGCTCCGCGGGCTCGTAGTCACGCGGACCGCCGACGCCCGGGGCGAAGACCACCGAGCTGCCGAGCGTCTTCTCCGGTGGCTTGGGCGGGCGCTTCCCGAGGCCCTTGTCCGGGTCCGGAGCGGTGGTGTCCTCCTCCGGGAGTGCGAGGTCCTCGACGGACCGGAAGGGCCTCGCGCCCGGCGGGTCCGGCGGCTCCTCCCCGTAACCCTCGACGATCGCCTTCCAGACGGCGTCCTCGTCGACCGGGCGTTCGCCCTCCGGCGCCGCCCCGGGCGTGGGCGCGGGCGGGGTCTCCGGAGCAGGCGCACCGCCGCCCTCGTCGGGGACGGCCGTCCCTCCGGCGGGGAGCGGCTCGCGCTCCTCCTCGCTGCCTGTGCGCTCCGCGTCGTGCTCAGCCACCGGACGTGCTCCCCTTCATTCCGACGCTCGGAGCGAGGCGGCCGATGAACGAGTGGCTCTCGTCGAAGATCCGCTCCGCATCGTGGTCCAACGTCGCGACGTGGTAGCTCTGTTCCAGCAGGATCTCCTCGACGTCCGTCGACGACACCCGGCTCAGGATCCGGGCGGTGTCGGCCGGCGGCACGACATGGTCCTGCGGGCTGTGCAGCAGCAGGATCGGCTGGGTCACCTGGGGCAGTTCGGCGTCCACCAGCCGGAAGAACTTCCGCAACGAGTACGCCGCGTGCAGCGGCACCCGGTCGTAGCCCAGCTCGTGGGAGCCCTCCAGGGCGATGTCGCTCGTCAGGCCCTTGGTCGTCGGCACCAGATGGCGGACGACAGGCAGGGCGTGCGCCGCGAGACCGTGCACCTTGTTGGCCGGGTTGACCAGCACGAGGCCGCGGACGGCGTCGCCGTGCTTGGCCGCGAGCCGCAGCGACAACGCGCCGCCCATGGAGAGACCGAACACGAAGACCTGCTCGCACCGCTCCAGCAGCGCCCGCAGCTCCCGGTCCACCTCCGCGTACCAGTCCTGCCAGCCGGTCACCTGCATGTCTTCCCAGCGCGTGCCGTGTCCGGGCAGCAGCGGCAGCGAGACCGTGAGCCCGCGCTCCGCCAGATAGTCGGCCCACGGGCGCAGCGACTGCGGGGAGCCGGTGAATCCGTGACAGAGGAGGACGCCGACCTCTCCGCCCTCGTGGCGGAACGGCTCGGCTCCAGGAAGGACCGGCACGGGGGTCTCCTGTTCGTGAGGCTCGAAGGGGGAGCGAAAGGGGGGAGTGAAGAAGGATTACTTCACCGTACGCGACCGGGCCGACACCGACCAGGGCCGTCACCGGGCGGGGCCGGGGGCGCCCTGCCCGTGCCGGGCGGGAGTGGGGACCTCGGCACGGGTTAAGGTCTGTCGGACAGCACACAGGAGGCACCCGAGTTGATCTACGGCGCTATGAAGTTCTCCATCGGCGGGTCTCTGAAGCTCGCCTTCAGGCCGTGGGTGGAGGGCCTGGAGAACATTCCCGCGCAAGGACCCGCGATCCTCGCCAGCAATCACCTGTCGTTCTCCGACTCCTTCTTCCTGCCCGCCGTCCTGGACCGCAAGGTCACCTTCATCGCCAAGTCCGAGTACTTCACCGCGCCCGGGGTCAAGGGAAAGCTCACCGCCGCCTTCTTCAAGGGCGTCGGACAGCTCCCGGTGGACCGCTCGGGCGCCAGGGGGGCCGGTGAGGCGGCGATCAAGGCGGGGATCGAGGTCATCGAGAGCGGCGGACTGTTCGGTATCTATCCGGAGGGCACCCGGTCGCCCGACGGCCGCCTCTACCGCGGCAAGCCCGGCGGTCTCGCCCGGGTGGCGC
Organism: Streptomyces sp. NPDC005761; assembly: GCF_040630635.1. Taxonomy (NCBI): domain Bacteria; kingdom Bacillati; phylum Actinomycetota; class Actinomycetes; order Kitasatosporales; family Streptomycetaceae; genus Streptomyces; species Streptomyces sp. NPDC005761. The sequence continues at coordinate 19,111 of NZ_JBEXXX010000004.1, forward strand.
TCGCCACCGGTGCGCCGGTCATCCCCGTCGCGATGATCGACACGGAGAAGATCCAGCCGCCCGGCCAGGTGATGCCGAAGCTGATGCGCCCGGGGATCAGGATCGGCAAGCCGCTCGACTTCAGCCGCTACCACGGCATGGAGGGCGACCGCTTCATCCTGCGCTCGGTCACCGACGAGGTGATGTACGAGATCATGAAGCTCTCCGGCCAGGAGTACGTCGACATCTACGCGACCGCCGCCAAGCGGCAGCTCGCCGACGAGGCGAAGCACCGGGCGGAGGCCGCCAGGAAGGCCGCCGCCGGGCGGGACGAGCCGGACAGGGACCGCGGCGGCGCCTGAGCGAGCGGCGGGTCCGTCCGGGGGTGGGGGAGAAGAAGATGGCCAAACGTGTGCGGGTCGTGCGGATGTCGGTCGAGCAGCCTCTGTGGCGTGCCCTGACCGCCTACCGAATCCTGACGATGCTCTACGCGATCCTGCTCGCGGCCTTCGGGCGCGAGAAGTACGAGCGGCCGTGGGTGGCCGTCGTCTTCCTGGCGGGCATGGCCCTCTGGACGCTGGCCACCCTGCCCAAGGTCGCGAGTGCCGCCGCCTGCACCAAGCGCTTCCTGGGCGCCGACCTCACCCTCGCGCTCACCGGCATCCTCGTCACCCCGTTCGCCGACTTCCAGGCCCAGCAGGTCGACGGCCCGACCCTGCCGTCCATCTGGACCGCCGGATCCGTCCTGGCCTTCGCGATCAAGGGCGGCTGGCGATGGGCGGCCTTCGCCTCCACCTTCGTCGCCGTGGCCAACCTGATCGAGCGCGCCGAACCCAGCCGCGACACCCTCCACAACGTCCTGCTGGTCTGGGTCGCCTCCATCGCCATCGGGTACGTCGTCGAGGTCGCCCGTGCCAGTGAGCGCACCCTCGCCCGCGCCCTGGAGATCGAGGCCGCCACCCGGGAGCGGGAACGTCTGGCCCGCGACATCCACGACAGCGTGCTCCAGGTCCTCGCCATGGTGCAGCGCCGGGGCGCGGCGATCGGCGGCGAGGCTGCCGAACTGGGCCGGATGGCCGGGGAACAGGAGGTCGCCCTGCGCACCCTCGTCTCCAGCGGCCTGGTACCCCCCACCCGGGTCTCGGAGGACGCGGCCGAGGGTGCCGTCGTGCGGACCGTCGAGACGGACGACGAGGAGACCGGGGCCCCGGCCGAAACCGATCTGCGGGCCCTGCTCGCCCCGCACGCCGGATCCCGGGTGACCTTCGCGGAGCCGGGGGCACCGGTACTGCTCGCGCCCGCGGCGGCCGGGGAACTGGCGGCGGCGGTCAGCGCGGCCCTGGACAATGTCCGGGTGCACGCGGGAGAGGGCGCCCGGGCGTGGATCCTGGTCGAGGACTGGCCGGACGAGGTGATCGTCACGGTCCGGGACGACGGGCCGGGCATCGCGGAGGGCCGGCTCGACCAGGCCGAGGGGGAGGGACGCCTCGGCGTCGCCCTGTCGATCCGTGGGCGGCTGCGCGACCTGGGCGGTACGGCAGAACTGATCTCGGTGCCCGGCCAGGGCACCGAGGTCGAATTGAAGGTTCCGAAAACGGCACGGGGGAAGGCGGGTTCAGTCCGATGAGCGCAGCAACCGAAGAGGGCGCCGGGCAGCAGCGGCCCATCAGGGTGATGGTGGTCGACGACCACCCGATGTGGCGCGACGCCGTCGCCCGTGACCTCGCCGAGGCCGGCTTCGACGTCGTGGCGACTGCGGGTGACGGCCCGCAGGCCGTCCGCCGGGCCGGGGCGGTCACCCCCGACGTCCTCGTCCTCGACCTCAACCTGCCCGGGATGCCGGGCGTCCAGGTCTGCAAGGGACTCGTCGGCTCCCAGCCCGGACTGCGCGTCCTGGTGCTCTCCGCCAGCGGGGAGCACGCCGACGTCCTGGAAGCGGTCAAGTCCGGTGCGACTGGCTATCTGCTGAAGTCGGCGAGTACCCAGGAGCTGACCGACGCCGTCCGCAGCACCGCCGTCGGCGACCCGGTCTTCACCCCCGGCCTCGCCGGACTCGTCCTGGGCGAATACCGCCGACTGGCGTCCGAACCCGCACCCGTCGCGTCGGACGAACCGAAGGCTCCCCAGCTCACCGACCGGGAGACCGAGGTGCTGCGGCTGGTGGCCAAGGGGCTCTCGTACAAGCAGATCGCCGAGCGGCTGGTCATCTCGCACCGCACCGTCCAGAACCACGTCCAGAACACCCTGGGCAAGCTCCAGCTGCACAACAGGGTGGAGCTCGTGCGGTACGCCATCGAGCGCGGCCTCGACGACGTCTGAGATCAATTCCCGCGCATTGCACGGGAATTGACCGTCCGACCCATCACGAAGTGACCTGGGTCACCCTTAGCGTGGTGAGGAGCGAGCTCACTTCGGCGAAGGGATGCTTCCATGCGGGTCGGAGTACTGACCGGGGGCGGCGACTGCCCCGGGCTCAACGCGGTCATCCGCGCCATCGTCCGCAAGGGCGTGCAGGAGTACGGCTACGACTTCATCGGTTTCCGGGACGGCTGGCGCGGAGCGTTGGAGGGCGAGACGGTCCCGCTCTCCATCCCGGTGGTGCGCGGCATCCTGCCGCGCGGTGGCACCATCCTCGGATCCTCGCGCACCAATCCGCTCAAGGCCGATCACGGCGTTCACCGGATCAGGGAGAACCTCGCCGAGTACGAGGTCGAGGCGCTGGTCACGATCGGCGGCGAGGACACCCTCGGCGTGGCGGCCACCCTGTCCGACACCTACGGCGTGCCATGCGTCGGCGTACCGAAGACCATCGACAACGACCTGTCCGCCACCGACTACACCTTCGGCTTCGACACCGCCGTCGGTATCGCGACCGAGGCCATCGACCGCCTGCACACCACGGCCGAGTCCCATATGCGGGTCCTCGTCGTCGAGGTGATGGGCCGCCACGCCGGCTGGATCGCGCTCCACTCGGGGCTGGCCGGCGGCGCGAACGTCATCCTCATCCCGGAACAGCGCTTCGACGTCGACCAGGTCTGCGCCTGGGTCACCTCCCGGTTCCGGGCGAGCTACGCACCGATCGTGGTGGTCGCCGAGGGCGCGGCACCCGCCGAGGGGGAGATGGTCCTCAAGGACGGTTCGCACGACTCCTTCGGCCATGTCCGCCTCTCCGGCGTGGGCGAGTGGCTGGCCAAGGAGATCGAGAGCCGAACCGGCAAGGAGGCCAGGACCACCGTGCTCGGCCATGTGCAGCGCGGCGGCACCCCCAGCGCCTTCGACCGCTGGCTGGCCACCCGCTTCGGGCTGCACGCCATCGAAGCCGTGCGCGACGGCGACTTCGGGAAGATGGTGGCCCTGCGGGGCACGGACATCGTGCGGGTGCGGATGGCGGAGGCCACCGCCCGTCTCAAGACGGTCGACCCGGCGCTCTACGCGGAGGTGGGGGTCTTCTTCGGCTGAAAGGCTGACAGGCTGAGCGGCGGACCGGACCCCACCGCCTTATATTCGCGATGACCGGCCCCCGCGGGGCCCGCTCCCGGAGCGGGCCCCGCACCCTCGCCCGCATCAGTCACGGGAGACGTCGTGGAAATCCTGGCATTCGGTGTGCAGTCCGACGAGAAGCCCCTGATCGAGAAGGCGTTCGCCGGGAAGCACGAGGTGCGCTGCCTGGACGTCTTCCTGAACCGGGACACCGCCCCCATCGCGGCGGGCTACGAGATCATCTCCACCAGCGTCAACGCCGACCTGGGCGGCAAGGTCCTGCAGACCCTCGCGGCCGGCGGCACACAGATGATCGCCCAGCGCTCCACCGGCTTCAACAACATCGATCTGGATGTCGCGGAGCGCCTCGCCCTGCGGGTCTCCCGGGTCTCCTGGTACTCCCCCTACTCGGTCGCCGAATTCGCCTGGACCCTCGCCATGGCGGTCAACCGCCGCGTGGTCCGCGCCACGATCCGCACCAGGGACTTCGACTTCCGCCTCGACGGCCTCCTCGGCCGCGACATGCACGGCCGGACGGCCGGCATCATCGGCACCGGCAAGATCGGCGAGGCCTTCACCCGGATCGCCCATGGTTTCGGCATGAACCTGCTCGGCTGGGACGTCGCCGAGAACCCGGCCTGCGTCGAGCTCGGCCTGCGCTACGTCGACAAGGAAGAGCTCCTCGCCGAGTCCGACCTGATCAGCCTGCACGTCCCGCTGCTGCCCTCGACCCACCACATCATCGGCAAGGACGCCCTGGCCCACATGAAGGACGACGTCATCCTGGTCAACTCCAGCCGCGGCGGACTCATCGACACCAAGGCCCTGGTCGGGGAACTGCGGGCGGGCCGGCTCCTGGGAGTCGGACTCGACGTGTACGAGGCGGAGGCCGGGCTCTTCTTCCTCGACAAGTCGCTGGAGGGCGTCGACGACGACACCCTGGCCCGGCTCGTCACCTTCCCCAACGTCCTCGTGACCTCGCACCAGGCGTACTACACCGAGGACGCCCTGGGCCAGATCATCGCGGCCACCGTCCAGAACGTCGACGACTACGTGGCCGGCCGCCGCAGCGAGAACGTGCTGGTCCCCGCACCGCCCGGACCTTGAGGACCTCACCGGGGCCCGGGCGGCCGGAGCTTCAGCCGCGCACCGGAAGCCCCGCCAGCAGCTCGCCCACGATCGTCGACCCGCGCAGCGTCAGCACCGACTCCGGGTGGAACTGCACCGAGGCGAAGCCGTCCCCGCGCAGCGCGTGCAGCTCCCCGGTCGCCGGGTCCAGGCTCGCCTCGATGCCGTGCGCCGCCAGTTCGGTGGCCGCCGCGCCGTCGCAGCGCGCGGTGAAACTGTTGTAGAAGCCGACGGTCTCCGGGCGGCCGAACAGATCGATCCGGGTCTGCGCACCCTGGTACGGGACGTTCTTGCGGACGATGTCCAGCCCGAGCTCCGCCGCGATCAGCTCATGGCCCAGACACACCCCGAGCAGCCCGTGCCGGTGATCGCGTACGAGCTCCGCGGTCAGCGCGCGCAGCAGCCGCATCTTCGGGTCGGCCGCGTCGCCCGGATCACCCGGCCCGGGGCCCAGCACGACGGGCCCCTCATGCGCCCGTACGGCCTCGCGCAGCCCCGGCTCGTCGTAGCGGCGCACCGACACCTCGAGGCCCGAGGCGCGCAGCAGATGCCCCAGCATCGACGTGAACGTGTCCTCGCCGTCGACCACCAGCGCATGACCGGACAGCGCGTCGGTGCGCTCCTGCATCCGCAGCCAGAACGGCGCCAGCCCCTCCCGCCGGGCATCCAGCGCCGCCCGCACCCGGGGGTCGTCGGCCAGCCGCGGCCTCGCGTCCTCCGCCTGCGGCCGCCCGGGCCGCACCCCCAGCGCGGTCAGCACACCGGCCGCCTTGGCGTGCGTCTCGGCGACCTCGCTCTCCGCATCGGAGTGGCGCACCAGCGTCGCCCCGACCGGCACGCGAAGCTCACCCCGGGCCGAGATGTCGGCGGTCCGGATCAGGATCGGCGAGTCCAGCGTCTGTGCCCCGTCGGGTCCCTGCCGCAGCAGGGCCAGCGCGCCCGCGTAGTAGCCGCGCCCGCCGGACTCGTACCGCTCGATGACCCGGCAGGCGTTCTGTACGGGGGAGCCGGTGACCGTCGCCGCGAACATCGTCTCCTTCAGGACCTCCCGCACATCCAGCGAGGAGCGGCCGCGCAACTCGTACTCCGTGTGCGCGAGATGGGCCATCTCCTTGAGACGCGGCCCGATCACCACGCCGCCCATGTCCCCCACGGTGCACATCATCTTGAGCTCTTCGTCGACCACCATGGAGAGCTCCTCGGTCTCCTTGCGGTCGCCGAGGAAGGACAGCAGGTTCTCGGCGGTCGGCCCCTCGGCGGGATAGCGGTAGGTGCCGCTGATCGGATTCATCACGACCGTCCCGCCGGACATCCGCACATGCACCTCGGGGCTGGCGCCGACCAGCGTCCGGTCCCCTGTGTGCACGACGAAGGTCCAGTACGCCCCCCGCTCACCGGCCAGCAGCCGTCGGAAGAGCGCCAGCGCGTCCGCCCGTCCGAACCCCGGGATCTCGCCCCGGAAAGTCCGCCGGATGACGAAGTTCGCGCCCTCGCCCCGGCCGATCTCGTCCTCGATGACCCGCCGCACCGTCCCCGCGTACTCCTCGTCGGAGACGTCGAACGCACCGCCCTCCACCCGCACCGCGTGGGCGGGGAGCGCGTCCAGGGTCCCGTCGAGGGGCAGTTCGTACGTCTCGTCGGCGACCAGCACGGTCAGCGGTGTGCCGTCGTCGCGGACGTCGAAGCCGCGCTCGGCGATCTGCCGGAACGGCACCAGGGCCAGGGTGGGCCGCTCACCCACGGGGAGGTCGGCGAGCCGGTCGGCCTCGTGGACCCGGCCGATCAGCACCTCGACGGTGTCGTGGTCGTGACCGGGGGTGCGCCTGCGCAGCAGGGCGAAGGGCGGGCAGTCGTCGCCGAGAAGTCTCTGGACGATCGCGTGCGGGGCGGTGTGCGGTGCCATCTGCGGTGTTCCTTCCACTGGGATCAGCTGGGAGGAACGGCCCCTGGACATGGGAAAGGCCGCCCCTCGGGCGGCCTCTGCGTCGGTGTGTACGCGCGATCAGTGGGCCGCCGGATGAGCGGTCCACCACCAGTTACGGGTCGAGTGCGCGAACATGTCCGAACCATAACCCATGGAGCACGCACGAAGGGGCCCGTTCCGCCCGATGGGCGTAACGGACCCCTTCACGGAGCCGGTCTTACGACGATCAGACCAGCGTGTTGTAGATGCCCCAGCCGCCGCCGACCTTCACCATCGGCGCGAACGGCTTCGCCATGTCGCCCGTGGACCGGTAGTACCAGAGCACGCCCGCACTGTCCCGGGCGATCAGGTCCGGGATGCCGTCACGGTTCAGGTCGCTCGGGCCCAGGAGGTCCTTGAAGACGCCCCAGCCCTTGCCGACCTGGGTGCGCGCGGCGTACGGCGCGGTCGGGCTGCCGGTGCCCTTGTAGAGCCACAGCACACCGGACTTGTCCCGGGCGACCAGGTCAGCCTTGCCGTCGGCGGTCAGGTCACCGGTGGGGACCAGCGTGTTGTAGACACCCCAGCCACCGCCGACCCGTGCCTTCGTCGCGAACGGCTTCGCCGGGTCGCCGGTGCCCTGGTAGAACCAGAGGACGTTGGAGGCGTCGCGGGCGATCAGGTCGGCCTTGCCGTCACCGTTCAGGTCGCGGGCACCCCACATGCCGTTGTAGACACCCCAGCCGCCGCCCACCTTGAGACGGGTCTGGAACGGCTTGCTCGGGTTGCTGCCGCCCCGGTAGTACCAGAGCGTGCCACTCGTGTCGCGGGCCACCATGTCGCCCGTACCGTCGGCCCGCAGCGCCGTCATCGCGAGGATCGCGTTGTAGCCCTGCCACCCGGGACCCACGCGGTAACGGCTGTAGAACGGCGTGGTGGCGCTGCCGGTGCCCTGGTACTGCCAGAGCACACCGGCGGAGTCACGGCCCAGGATGTTGTAGCGGTTCGTACCGGCGTCCGGAGCGACACTGGTGCCGGTCTGGACGTCGCTGGCCTTCACCCACGCCATGCGGTGGTTGTAGCGGATCGGGTAGAAGAGGTTCGTGCTCCCCTTCACCAGCGTGCGGTCATTGGCGGCCGTGCCCGCGAACGTACCCGCGAACCAGTAGTCACCGACCTGTGCCGGGCCGACCTGAGGATAGGCCTGACCTGCAGGAATGCTGTACTTCGTGAGGGAGTCGTTGTTCTTCGACTGCACCGCCACACCGGTGCCGGTGTAGGCCGCGTCCTCGGGGTAGGCACGCCCGTACACCTTGATGGACGTCACACCCGCCTTGGGCTTCAGTACAGGCTGGGCGGCCTTGGAAACCTGGGCGGTGAACTGGCCGCTCGGGTTGTGGAACCAGGCCTTCACGCCGCCGTACCAGATGGCGGTCCAGTCCGTCCGGGCCTCGGCGACGACGTACTTGCCGCCGGCCACGACCTTGTTGCCCCAGTTGGGTCCGTCCGTGGACTTCACGTTGGGGATGTACGGGTCGGCGATCTTCGAAGCCGTCGTCGACGGCGAGCTGTAGAGGTAGCCGAAGTTCGCCGGCTGGGTGGCGACCGCGCTGCCGCCGTACGTCAGCGCCGGCTGGTTGGCCGTGGTGAACGGCGGCACCACCTTGACCACCTGGCCGGCCTTGATCGGACCGCCCGCACCCTCGGAGCCGGTCGGGGCGCCGATGAGGGACATGTAGTGGTTCCAGTCCCAGAAGGGGCCCGGGTCCCAGTGCTGGCTGGCGACATTGCCGTCCAGGACGCCCGGCACCTCGTCGTGACCGATGATGTGCTCACGGTCCAGCGGGATGCCGAAGCGGGCTGCGAGGTACCTCACCAGCGTCGAGGACGACTCGTACTGGGGCTCGGTGTACCAGCTGCCCGACTTGATCGCGTAGCCCTCGTGCTCGATACCGACCGAGTGCATGTTCGCGGTCTTGTTGGCCGCGTGCCATGCCTCGTTCTTGGTCTCGACCATCTGGGTGACCAGACCGTCCTTGGCCCGGATCAGATAGTGCGCACTGGCGTAGGACGTCGGGTTCTGGAACGTCGCCAGCGAACCGTCGTAGCCACCCTCGGTGTCGTGGATGACGATGTAGCGGATGTCCTCGCCACTGGCCGGACGGTCGGCGACGTTGTAGTTGCCGAAGTCGTCCGGGGTGCTGCTGTTCTGCTTGAACCCGGCGGGCTTGAAGTCGCAGTTCAGTCCGGAGGGGCACTCCGGCGCGGGGGCCGCCGTGGTGCTCGCGTTCGTCGCCGCCAGCGGCATCTTCGCGGGCTTGACCGGGACCACCGACGGGTCGGCGGGCAGCGTCAGCTGCTGGCCGTCCGCGGTGAGGCGGCTCTCGCCGGTCTTCACCGACTCGAAGACGCGGTTGGCGAAGAGCGTGGCGCCCTTGGTGTCCGGGGCCTGGCTGTAGCGCGCGACGGCCGGGTACCACTTGCCGGCCTCGTCGGGCAGCGAATCGGTGGCCTCGCGCTGGTACTGCGCCAGCAGCGCCGCGCCTGCGCGGATACTCTGCGCCGTCTCGTCCTGCACGTCGGCGGCCGGTTCGTCGATCAGCTTCGCGGCCTCGTCGAGCGTGTGCAGCTCCGCGGCGTCGGTGTCGACCGGCTTCGGCAGGTTGCGCAGCGCGCGCTTGGCGTCGAAGTGCTTCATCACGGCCGGATCGCCGCTCATGTTGAGGTGCGCGAGCCGCTCGGCGTCCGTCGGCTGCTCGATGTCGTCCTCGGTGACCCGGGTGAGCCCCATCACGTTGTACGCGCCGCTGGTGCTCGGCTCGCCGTCGTGGCTCTCCCAGCGCGTCTGCCGGTACGAGACCGCCATCAGCACGCTCTGCGGTACGTCGAACTCGGACGCCGCGTCCGCGAACTGCTGCTGCAGCGCGGCGGAGGCCGCTACCGCCTTCCCGTCGGTGGTCGCGGTGTCCTGCGAGGCCATGGCGAGCGTGCCGACGGTCGCCGTCGCGACGACCGCGGCGCCGACTCCGTACAGCAGACGTCGCTTCTTGAGGTCCCTGCGGTGATTCCGCTTCAAAGCCCCACCCCTGTGGTCCACTTGTTCAATTCTGAAAGACGTGACGCTAGCAGGCCCGACCGCGCTCCCTGTCACTGGCCGGGCCCCGTGTCCGTCTCATCCGTTGAGCACCCCGAAAAACAGTGGACGCGACCCCGTAATGTGGAGCCCGTGACCGTGAACGCCAATACCTCCGTCGCCGGTGGCAACACCTGGCGAGACCTTCCCGCGGCGCAGCAGCCCGAGTACCCCGACTCCGAGGCCCTGCGCGATGTACTCGCGGACCTCGCGTCGTATCCGCCGCTCGTCTTCGCCGGCGAGTGCGACCAGCTGCGCGCCCGCATGGGAGCCGTCGCCAAGGGCGAGGCGTTCCTGCTGCAGGGCGGTGACTGCGCCGAGGCCTTCGACGCCGTGTCGGCCGAGCACATCCGCGCCAAGCTGAAGACGTTGCTGCAGATGAGCGCCGTCCTCACCTACGCGGCCTCCGTGCCCGTCGTCAAGGTGGGCCGGATCGCCGGGCAGTACTCCAAGCCGCGCTCCAAGCCGACCGAGACGCGCGACGGCGTGACGCTGCCGACCTACCGCGGCGACTCCGTCAACGGCTTCGCCTTCACCGAGGCCGAGCGCATCCCCGACCCGGAGCGGCTGAAGCGGATGTACCACGCATCCGCCTCCACGCTGAACCTCGTCCGCGCCTTCACCACCGGCGGTTACGCCGACCTGCGCCAGGTGCACGCCTGGAACCAGGACTTCGTGAAGTCGTCCCCGTCCGGCCAGCGCTACGAGGCCCTGGCCCGCGAGATCGACAACGCGCTGAACTTCATGAAGGCGTGCGGTACGGACCCGGCGGAGTTCAAGGCCGTCGAGTTCTACGCCTCGCACGAGGCACTGCTGCTGGACTACGAGTCGTCGCTGACCCGCGTCGACTCGCGGACCGGCCGGCTGTACGACACCTCGGCCCACATGGTGTGGATCGGTGAGCGCACCCGGCAGATGGACGGCGCGCACATCGAGTTCGCCTCGAAGATCAGCAACCCCATCGGCATCAAGCTCGGCCCGACGTCCACCGTCGACGAGGCCCTCGGCTACATCGAGCGCCTCGACCCCGAGCGCGAGCCCGGCAGGCTGACCTTCGTCGTCCGGATGGGCGCCGACAAGGTCCGCGACAAGCTCCCGGAGCTGGTCGAGAAGGTCACCGCCTCCGGCGCGACCGTGGCCTGGGTGACCGACCCGATGCACGGCAACACCTTCGAGGCCGCGTCGGGCCACAAGACCCGTCGCTTCGACGACGTCCTCGACGAGGTCAAGGGCTTCTTCGAGGTGCACAAGGGCCTCGGCACGCACCCGGGCGGTATCCACGTCGAGCTCACCGGTGACGACGTCACCGAGTGTGTCGGCGGCGGCCACGAGATCTTCGTGGACGACCTCCACCAGCGTTACGAGACGGCCTGCGACCCGCGGCTCAACCGCAGCCAGTCGCTGGACCTCGCGTTCCTGGTGGCCGAGATGTACCGGGACCAGTAGGCGTCACCGAACGCAGCGCACGTACGACTGTGGGGCACGGATCGATGTGATCCGTGCCCCACAGGGCGTTCCGGGGCTTTTGCGGGCCTTGAGCGGCGGGTAAGGTTAGGTTAGCCTCACCGATTAACGGGGCGGCACCTACGATCCATCCCGCCGGGAGGTGAACCGCATGTACGTCTGCTCGTGCTTCGGCGTTACGGAGCAGCAGGTCAGGAAGCATGCGGAAGACGGCGCCTGCACGCCCCGCCAGATAGCCTCCGCCAGCAAGGCGGGGACCGACTGCGGCAGCTGCGTCCGTACCATCCAGGCCATGCTCGGCCGCGGCGCCTGTCCGCGTCGTGACCTGCTCGACCAGAAGCGGACGCCCGGCACCGCGGACCGTGTCACGGCCGGCGCCGCGCCCGATGCCGATCAGCGCATCGCCGCCGGCGCCGGCCCCGTTCCTGGCAGCGGCATCGCTCCCGGGCCCGTCGCTCTTCCCGAAGCGGCCTGAGCCCCGCGGGACCGGGCGGCCCGCACGCGTGGTTCGCCGGTCAGCTCTCGGGCTGCTCGATCAGCTGTGCGATGTAGAGGGGCTCCCCGAGCTTCTCCACCAGTTCCAGCTGGGTGTCGAGATAGTCGATGTGGTGCTCTTCGTCCGCCAGGATCGACTCAAAGATATTTGCGGACGTGATGTCGCCCTTGTTGCGCATCAGTTCGATGCCGCGCTTGAGGCGGTCGATCGCCTCCACCTCGACCTGGCGGTCCGCCTGGAACATCTCGGTGACCGTCTGGCCCACTCGTACATGGAAAAGCCGCTGGTAGTTCGGCAGTCCGTCCAGGAAGAGGATGCGGTCCGTCAGGATCTCGGCGTGCTTCATCTCGTCGAAGGACTCGGAGCGGGTGTACTTCGCGAGCTTCGTCCAGCCGAAATTGTCCTGCATCTTTGCATGCAGGAAGTACTGGTTGATGGCAGTCAATTCGGCGGTCAGCTGTTCGTTCAGGAACTCGAGGACCTCGGGGTCGCCCTGCATCGCAGAGGCTCCTTCCAACCGGTGAACTGGGCACGTTGGCCGCATCCTCGCATCGCGTCCGGTAGGCGTCCAGTAAGTGCACGCTTAGTACGAGTTGCCCGAATCGCCTCTGCCCTGGTCATGACCACCCCTGCCTGTCTGTCACCATGGAGTCATGGGTCAGCCGGAAAGCCGGGAACATCACGCATCAGAGCAGTCCGAGCTTCCGCCGGGGCAGCGACTGCAGCGTGGCTGGCCGGTTACCCACTACGGTCCGGTGCCCAAGTTCAAGCCCGACCGCTGGGAGTTCCGGGTCTTCGGTGCCACGGCCGACGGTGACAAGCACTGCTGGAACCATCAGGAGTTCTCCGCACTGCCGTTCTCCTCGGTCGTCGCCGATCTGCACTGCGTGACCAAGTTCAGCATGCTCGGCGCCGAGTGGGGTGGAGTCCTCGCCCGTGATGTCGTGGCGCTGGCGCCCCCGGCGCCGCAGGTCACGCATGTGATGGTCTGGGCCGAGTACGGCTTCAGCTCGAACCTGCGGCTCGACGACTTCATCTCCGAGCGGGCCCTGTTCGCCACCCACAAGGGCGGCGAACTGCTCACCGCCGAACACGGCTTCCCGCTCCGGCTCGTGGTGCCTCACCTGTACGCCTGGAAGGGCCCCAAGTGGGTCCGGGGCATCGAGTACATGAGCGCCGACCGCCGCGGCTTCTGGGAGGAGCGCGGCTACCACAACATCGGCGACCCGTGGAAGGAACAGCGCTACTCCTACCAGGAGGAGCCCGGGGAGGGCCCCGAGCTCTGACCCGGTGGCGCCCCGTCCGCCGTGCCGTGTCAGTGGTGGTACCGGTGCACCACCGCGTGTCCCTTGCCGCGCCCGATCATCCACTTGTTCACCGGTGTGGTGACGACGAAGGCGACGGCGAGCGAGATCGCGAGAGCCCCCCAGAACAGGGCGTCCGAGAGCATGGCGTCCATGGCGCCCGGCCACAGGACGATCACCCCGTTGTCGATCAGTTCCATGACCGCGATGGAGAGCGTGTCGGCCGCGAGCGCGACCCGGAATGCCGTTCGGAAGTCGACGCCCGACTTCAGGACCGAGCGCAGCGTCAGCGAGTAGCCGAAGAAGAACGCCAGGGCGATCGCGAGGACCGTCGTCGGCATGTTGCCCCAGCCGAACGCCGTACCGATCACCATGCCGAGGACCTCGCCGATGGCGCAGCCGGTGAGGCAGTGGAGCGTGGCGCGCGCCGCCATCGACCAGCTCGCGCCGCCCGAGCCGTGACCGGAGTGGTCCGGGAGGCCGCCGGGGTGGCCGGCATGGTCGAGATCGCCGGTGCGGTCGTCGTGCTGCGCGTGGTCTGCGTGGTCTCGCATGGTGATCCCCCGATGCCGAGGAGCGGTTCCTGTCGCCTGTAGGAACCATATACCCCCCTGGGGTATTCCCCGCATGAGTGCGTCCGGTCAGCCCCGGCCGCGCAGCTCCTTGAGCCGGGCCACGTCCGCCGCATGGCCCTGCTTGCCGCCCGGCGTCTCGATGACCAGGGGGACGCCCGCGGTGGCCGGGTGGGAGAACAGCTCCCGGAACGGTTCCTCGCCGATGTGACCCGACCCGATGTTCTCGTGCCGGTCCTTGTGCGCTCCGGCCACATCCTTGGAGTCATTGGCATGGATCAGCTTCAGCCGGCCCTCGCCGACCGTCTCCACCAGCAGGTCCAGGGTCTTCTTCATGCCCGCCGGACCGGCCAGGTCGTGGCCTGCGGCGAAGATGTGGCAGGTGTCGAGACAGACACCGAGCTTCGGATGGGAGTCGAGCGCCTCGAAGTACGGGCCGAAGTCCCAGGTGCGTGAGCAGAGCGAGAAACCCTGCCCCGCGGTCGACTCCAGCAGCAGGAACGGGTCGTCGTCGTGCGTCAGCTCGTCCAGGAGCGGCCGCATGTGGGTGCGCACCTGCGCCAGCGCCTCCTCACGCGGCCGGCCGTTGGTCGCCGAACCGGTGTGCACCACGACGCCCAGGGCGCCGATCTGGCGCGCCCGGCGCAGGGAGTGACGCAGGGAGTCCACGGACCTCTCCACGGTCGCCGGGGTGTGCGAACCGAAGTTGATCAGGTACGGGGCGTGGACGTACGCCGGTATGGACTCGGCGGCGCACTCGGTACGGAACAACTCGTCCTGCACCGGATTGCCGGCCGGGGTCGCCCAGCCGCGCGGATTGGCCACGAAGACCTGGACGGCCTCCGCGCCCATCTCGCGGGCGTAGGGCAGGCCGACCTTGGAGAGGCCGCCGGCCACCGGGATGTGGCCGCCGACGGGGTTGCGCATACGGATCTACAGTCCCTTGGTCTTGATGGTGATGGTGCTGCCCTCGGGGGCCTGGTCGCCCCCGTCGGTGGACTGGCTCTCGACGGTGTCGCTGAAGGAGAGGAACGGGCGGTCGACCTTGACCTCGAAGCCCGCGTCCTCCAGCTCGCCACGGGCGTCGTCGACGTCCTTGCCGGTGACGTCCGGGACGTCGATCATCTGCGGCCCCTTGGAGACCGTGAGCGTGATGGTGTCGCCCTCCGCCGCCTCGGTGCCCTCCTCGAGCGACTGGCGGGCGACGTCGCCCTCGTCCTCCGGGGAGTTCACCCGGCCGGGCGCGACGACGACCTCCAGGCCGGCGTCCTCCAGCTCCGCGGTGGCGTCGTCGACCGACTGGCCGGTGACATCGGGGACGTCGACCGGGCTCCCCTTGGAGACCACGAGCGCGACCGCGGAGTCCGGGTGGCGCTCGGCGCCCGACTCGGGATCCGTACGCACGACCTCGCCCGCGGACACGTCGTCGCTGAACTCCTTGGTGATCATGCCCGGGGTCAGGCCCCGCTTCTCCAGCTGCCGTCTGGCCTCGGCGAGTGCGACGCCATGGACATCGGGCACCGTGACGATCTCGGGACCGCGCGAGACGACCAGCGACACGGAGTCGTTGCCCCGGATCCGGGCGCCCGGCTTGGGGTCGCTGCTGATCACCCTGCCGCGTCCGACGGTGTCGCTGTAGGCCCGTCGTACGCCCTTCAGCTCCAGACCACTGTCCGACAGCCGTTTCCCGGCCGCCTTCTCGCTCTGGCCCAGCAGCGAGGGGACCCGGGTGAACTGTCCGGAGTTGATGTACCAGACGCCACCGCCGACCCCTAGGACGAGCAGCACGGCCAGAACGGCCGCGATGACACCGCGCTGCGGCCTCCCGCGACGCAGGCCGGCGCGACGGGCCGGCGCCTGCGCGGGCGGCTGCGGCGGCATCTCCAGCCGGCTGGTGTGGTGGGTGGTGCCCTGGCCCGGGGGCAGCACCCGCGGGATCACGCTCGTGCGGTCCTCCGCGCCGTCGCGCACTTCGGCCAGGGCCTGCGGCGGCACGGCGTCCAGCTGCGCGTCGGTGAGACCGGACCGGGCCCGGCGGGACCCGGCCAGGAGCGCCACCGCGTCGAACGGGCGGCGCTCGGGGTCACGGGCCGTGGCACTCGCCACCAGCTCGTCCAGCTCGGCCGCGAGGCCGGGAACGACGGCGGAGGGGGCCGGCACGTCCTCGTTGAGGTGCTGGTAGATGACCTGGGCGGGGGAGTCCCCGGCGTGCGGCTTGGTGCCCGTCAGCATCTCGTACAGCACGACACCGCACGCGTACACATCGGCGCGGGTGTCCGCGGTGCCGTGCTCGATCTGTTCGGGGGCGAGGTACGAGACCGTCCCCAGGATGCTCCCGGTGGTGTTCGTGACCGTTCCCACGGCCCGGACGAGGCCGAAGTCGGCGACCTTGACCCGGCCGTCGTCGCCTATCAGCACGTTCTCCGGCTTCATGTCCCGGTGGACGAAGCCCGCCCGGTGCGCGGCCCCCAGCGCGGCGAGGACCGGCTCCAGGATGTCCAGCGCGGCCCGCGGCTGCAGCGCGCCCCGCTCGCGCAGTACGTCGCGCAGCGTGCACCCCGCCACGTACTCCATGGCGAGGTAGACGTACTGACTCTGGGCGCCCTGGTCGAAGACCGCGACCACATTGGGGTGCGCGAGCCGGGCCACCGACTTGGCCTCGCGGATGAAGCGCTCGACGAACGAGGCGTCGGCCGCGAGCGCCGGATGCATCACCTTGAGGGCGAGCACCCGGTCGAGTCGGGTGTCCATGGCCCGGTAGACCGTGGCCATGCCGCCCACGGCGATGCGGGCATCGATGCGGTAGCGGCCGTCGAGCAGCTGCCCGACGAGAGGGTCCTGGAGGGTCGTATCCACGCAGCCGAGTCTACGAGCCGCCGCGGACACGGCCGACTGGCTGGGGCGGTCCCGGGGCCCTACTGCAGCCGAGCCGTGACAGGGACACGCCGTCAGCCGGGGTGTGGCCCGGGCCGGCGGCATGACGCCACGGGTCCATGAGATCCGCCTCACGCACGAGCCGGGACCGGGTCAGAACGCCGGACGCTCCGGGTCCAGCACCGCCCGCCCCGCCGTCGGCGACGAGGCCTCGGCGAAGTGGCGGCGGGGGATCCGCCCCGCGCGGTACGCGAGCCGCCCGCCCTCCACCGCGTGACGCATCGCGGCGGCCATCAGCTCGGGCTCCTGAGCGCGGGTGACCGCCGAGGCGAGCATCACGGCCGCGCACCCCAGCTCCATGGCCAGCGCCGCGTCCGAAGCCGTTCCGGCCCCCGCGTCCAGGATCACGGGGACCCGCGCCTGCTCGACGATCAGCTGGAAGTTGTGCGGATTGCGGATGCCCAGACCGGAGCCGATGGGGGAGCCGAGCGGCATGATCGCCGCACACCCGACATCCTCCAGCTTCCGGGCCAGCACCGGGTCGTCGTTCGTGTACGGCAGGACGGTGAAACCGTCGTCCACCAGCGTCTCGGCGGCGTCCAGCAGCTCGATCGGGTCCGGCAGCAGGGTGCGCTCGTCCGCCACCACCTCCAGCTTGACCCAGTCGGTGCCCAGCGCCTCGCGGGCGAGCCGGGCGGTGAGCACGGCCTCGCCCGCCGTGAAGCAGCCCGCCGTGTTCGGCAGCACACGGATGGAGAGGCGCTCCAGCACGGAGAGGACAGAGCCCTGCACGGTCGGATCGAGGCGGCGCATCGCCACGGTCGTCAGCTCGGTGCCGGAAGTGGTCAGGGACCGTTCCAGCACGTCCAGGCTGGGCGCCCCGCCCGTTCCCATGATCAGCCGGGAGCCGAGAACGGTGCCGCCGAGGGAGAAGAGGTCGTCGGACATGGTCAGCCTCCCTGCACCGCGGTCAGGACCTCGACCCGGTCGCCGGCGGTGAGTGCGGCCGCGGGCCACTGGCCACGCGGCACGACGGTTTCGTTCAGGGCGGCCGCGACGCCCGAGGACGCACCGGTCAGCGAGGCGACCAGGGCCTCCAGGGTGGTGCCGGGCGCGACGGCGACGGTCTCGCCGTTCACGGAGACGGCCATGGGCTCGGAGAGGGGGGCGGACTCGGTCATGCGGGCTGCTCCTGACGTACGGGGGCGGCGGGTGAGAAACGGCCGGGGGAGAACGGGCGCGCCACCTCGGGCAGCTCGCCGCCGGCCAGCAGCTCTGCCATGGCGTCCCCGGTGACGGGGGTGAGCAGCACCCCGTTGCGATGGTGGCCGGTGGCGAGACGGAGGCCGGGCAGCGCGGTGCGGCCGAGCAGCGGGGCGTTGTCGGGGGAGGCGGGGCGCAGGCCGGCGAGGGTCTCGGTGAGCGGCAGCTCCGTGATGCCGGGCACCAGCTCGTGCGCGTCGCGCAGCAGCTCGTACACACCGCCGGCCGTGACCGTGGTGTCCCAGCCCATCTCCTCACTGGTGGCGCCGATGACCAGTTCGCCGTTCTCGCGCGGCACGAGATAGACGTGGCTGCCCCGGACGACGGCCCGCACGGTGCGGGAGAGGAAGGGGGCGTACGCGGTGGGCACGGTCAGGCGCAGTACCTGGCCCTTCACCGGGCGCACCGGGGGCAGGACGTGATCCGGCACCCCCGCGAGCCGGCCGCTGAGGCTGCCCGCGGCGAGGACGACCTGATCGGCCGCCGGCTGCGTACCGTCGGCCAGTACGGCTCCGGCGGCCCGGCCGCCCGTGACCGAGAGCCGCTCGGCCCGCTGGCGGTGGAAGACAACCCCGGCCCGTTCGCACGCCGTCACCAGCGCGGCGGCCAGCCGTCGCGGGTCGACCTGGTGGTCGCCGTCGACCCGCAGCCCTCCGCGTACGCCAGGGGCCAGCATGGGCTCCAGGCGACGGCACTCACGGCCGGTGAGCCACTCCGACTCCAGCCCCGAGCGGCGTTGCAGGGCGTGGAGATCGCGCAGATGGGCGCGGTCGTCGGCGTCGAGCGCGACGGCCAGGGTGCCGCAGGCACGGAAGCCGATGTCCTGTCCGCTCGCCGCCTCCAGCTCTGCCGCGAACGCCGGATAGCGTGCGGCGGAAGCGACGTTGAGGCCGAGCAGCATCTCTTCGCCGTAATGGAGTTCGGTGACGGCTGCCAGCATCCCGGCCGCGACCTGGGCGGCGCCGCCGCCGGGTGCGGGATCGACGACCGCGGTGGCCAGACCGCGCTGAGCGGCCCGCCAGGCGGTGACCAGTCCGATGATGCCGCCCCCGATGACCAGGACGTCGGACCCGTTCGTACGATGCGTGCGCATGGGCGTCCAGCCCCTCCCTTCGCCGGCATGACCCGGATCAGGTTCGTACGGTCGAAGGCCGTCCAGCCTCCCTCTCAGCCCGGTGCGTCCGGGCTCCCGCGAGTGATGTGCACGGCCACCCTAATCCCCTGCCCCGCGCCCCCGGCAAGGGGAGCCGCCGAGGCCGTCGGCCCGAGCGCCGGGCGCGGCGATCCGGCGGCGGTGAGCGGCCGTCCGACTTACTGACGATGCGTCAGGTGTTTAAGGTGGGCGGGTGGACGAGCAGACCGGACAGCAGCAGACAGATTCGCGGCCGAGCCGCCGCGTCGTGATCGCCGGAGCGGGCATGGCAGGCGTGCAGACCGCCGTGGCCCTGCGCGAACAGGGCTTCACCGGCCCCGTCACGCTGATCGGCGCCGAACCGCACCAGCCGTACGACCGGCCCCCGCTGTCGAAAGCCGTCCTCCTCGGCAAGGCCGAGGGCTCGGCCTTCGACATCGACTTCGAGGCCCTGGACATCACCCTGAGACTCGGCCTCGACGTGACCGCACTGCGCGCGGCCGACCACGAACTGGACACCCCGGAGGGGCCCGTCCCCTACGACGTCCTGGTCATCGCCACCGGCGCCGAGCCTCTGGTGCTGCCCGGATCCGAGGGCGTCCCCGGGGTCCACCTCCTGCGCACGCTCGACGACGCCGCCCGGCTGCGGCCGGTCCTCGAACGACAGCACGACGTCGTGGTCGTCGGCGCGGGCTGGATCGGCGCCGAGTTCGCGACCGCCGCCCGCGCGGCCGGCTGCGCGGTCACCGTCGTCGAGGCCGCCGACCGCCCGCTCGCCGGCGCACTGCCCGCCGAGGTGACGGCCCCCATGGCCGGCTGGTACGCCGAGAGCGGCGCCGCACTTCTCACCGGCGCCCGGGTCGCCCGCATCGAACCCGGTCGCGTGGTCCTGGCCGACGGCCGCGTGCTCCCGGCGGACGCGGTCGTCGTGGGCGTCGGTGCCCGGCCCGCGACCGGCTGGCTCGCCGGATCGGGGATCGAGAGGGGCCCGGACCGGTCGGTGACCGCCGACGCGTCGCTGCGCACCTCACTCCCCGATGTGTACGCGGTCGGCGACTGCGCCTCCTTCCCCTCGGCCCGCTACGGCGAGCGGCTGCTCGTCCACCACTGGGACAACGCCCTCCAGGGCCCCCGGACCGTCGCAGCCGCCGTCACCGCTCCGCAGGGCGAGGGGCCCCTCCCGGTCTACGACCCCGTGCCCTACTTCTGGTCCGAGCAGTTCGGCCGCTTCGTCCAGTACGCGGGACACCACACGGAGGCCGACACCCTGGTGTGGCGAGGTGATCCGTCCGGACCGAGCTGGACGGTGTGCTGGCTGCGCGGCGGCGTGCTCGTCGCCGTACTGGCGGTCGGCCGTCCGCGCGATCTCGCGCAGGGCCGCAAACTCGTCGAATCGGGGGTGGAACTCGCCCCCGACCGGGTCGCGGACCCCTCCGTGCCCCTGAAATCGGCCACGCTCTGACGGCCCGGCCGGCCCTCGGACGGTCGGCCCGGGTACCGACTGTCGGTCCGGGATGGCACGCTTGTCCCCGTGACCGAGATTGACGCAAAGATCGATGCTCTCGTCCCTGCCTGGCTCCACCTCCCCGACATCGCCGAAATGTTCGATGTCCAGGTGACGCGTGTGCGCCAGCTGGTGAAGGAGGGCCAGCTCATCGCCGTACGACGTGGTGAGAACCGGGCGCTCCAGGTGCCTGCCGCCTTCATCGACGGCGACAAGGTGGTCAAGGGCCTTTCGGGGACCCTGACGCTCCTGAGGGACGACGGCTACTCCGACGCGGAGATGCTGGAATGGCTCTTCACCCCCGACCCGAGCCTGCCGGGCACGCCCGCGCAGGCGCTGAGTGAGAATCGCGGCACGGAGGTGAAGCGCCGCGCCCAGGCGCTCGCCGTCTGACCCACAGCCGCACCGGGTCGCGGGCCGCTCGACGCGGCCCGCGACCCCGCACCACCGACCGACCGTCGTCGCCTTCCCCGGGGGGAACCGCACCATGTCCACGCCTCGCGCGCTGCTGTCCGACGCCCGGCTCTACCTGTGCACGGACGCCCGCCGCCGCCAGGGCGACCTGCCCGCGTTCCTCGACGCGGTCCTCTCCGGTGGCGTGGACGTCATCCAGCTGCGCGACAAGGGCATGGAGGCGGCCGAGGAGCTCGAACACCTCGCGCTCTTCGCCGACGCCTGCAAGCGTCACGGCAAGCTCCTCGCGGTCAACGACCGGGCCGACGTCGCCCACGCCATCGGCTCGGACGTGCTGCACCTGGGCCAGGGCGACCTGCCGGTACCGGCCGCCCGCGCGATCGTCGGCCGGGACGTGGTCATCGGCCGCTCCACGCACGCCGAGTCCGAGGTCGACGCGGCCGTCGCCGAGCCCGGTGTCGACTACTTCTGCACCGGCCCCTGCTGGCCCACCCCGACCAAGCCGGGCCGGCACGCCCCCGGCCTGGACCTCGTCCGCTACACCGCCTCGCTCGCACCCGCCCGTCCGTGGTTCGCCATCGGCGGGATCGACGCGGGCAACCTCGACGAGGTGCTGGACGCCGGAGCCCGCCGGGTCGTCGTCGTGCGGGCCGTCACCGAGGCGTCCGATCCGGCTGCCGCCGCCGCCGAGCTGGCGGGAAGAATCCGGGACCGCGCCGGCGCGTGACCGGACGGGCCGGAGGGCCGATTCGGGACAGGAGTGTCCGAAGGGTGGACAAAGAACGGGCAATCAAGCCAAATCGCCCCAGTTCGGTTGGGAGCCGGGCGCGCCCTGGTTAACCTGCCCGTATGGCCCTTGGCACACCCTCCACCAGGACAGATCACGCGCGCACCGTGCGTGAGATGCTCGCGACCGGCAAGACCTCGTACTCCTTCGAGTTCTGGGCGCCCAAGACCGAGAAGGGCGAGCGGAACCTCTGGAACGCGCTCCGCCGGGTCGAAGCGGTGGGACCGAGTTTCGTCTCCGTGACGTACGGGGCCGGCGGATCCACCCGCGCCGGGACGGTGAAGGCGACCCAGGACATCGCCGCCGAGTCCACCCTCACCCCGGTCGCGCACCTCACGGCGGTGAACCACTCCATCGCCGAGCTGCGCAACATGGTGGGTCAGTACGCGGACGCCGGTATCCGGAACATCCTCGCCGTGCGCGGCGACCCGCCGGGCGACCCCATGGGTCCGTGGGTCGAGCACCCGCAGGGCGTGCGGTACGCGGCGGATCTCGTCCGGCTGATCAAGGAATCCGGTGATTTCTGTGTCGGCGTCGCGGCATTCCCCGAACGGCATCCGCGCTCTGCCGACTGGGACACCGACATCCGGCATTTCGTGGACAAGTGCCGTGCCGGAGCGGACTATGCGATCACGCAGATGTTCTTCGACCCGGACGCCTATCTCCGGATGCGTGACCGGGTGGTCGCTGCGGGTTGCGGCACCCCGATCATTCCCGAGGTCATGCCCCTCACGAGCGTCCGGCAATTGGAGAGATTCGCGCAGCTCAGCAACGCGACCCTGCCCGGGGACCTGAAAGAACGCATCCTCGCCGCCAAGGACGATCCCGCCGCTGTACGCTCCATTGGCATCGACTTCGCAACGCGGTTCTGCGCGAAGCTGCTTTCCGAGGGTGTCCCCGGGCTGCACTTCATCACGTTGAACAACTCGACGGCGACGCTCGAAATCTACGAGAATCTCGGACTGCACAAGCAGTCGTGACCGGCCGTACCCGCCGCGACCCGGGGCGGTGGCCGTAGAAGGGGGCGGGCATGGGCTGGACGGTCCTCTACATCGCGTTCGGCATCGTTGCGCTGTGGCTGCTCGGTGAGGTGCTGTTGCAGTACAAGGCACGCCTGCGCTGGCGCCTGCTCGCCTTCACCGGCTTCGTCGGTGTCGTCATCGGTGTCCTGATGCCGTCCGTGTTCGTCATCGCCGTCGGCGCGATCGCGTTCGCGACGGGCCAGACCTACGTCACGCTCTCCTTCCGCCGCGGTTTCTCGACGGGCTGGGCCATAGGGGGCAGCCCCGGGGAGAGCCGCCGGCGCCGCGGCGCCGGCGCCGACCGCGAACCCACGCTGCAGGTCTCGGACCTGGAGGTGGAGTACGACCACCAGGCGCCGCCCCAGCCGGAGGCCGCACCACAGCCCGGGCCGGCCGCCGTCTACGCTCCGGAGCCGCTGCCGGACGACACCGGCCAGTACGGCGTCTACACCGAACCCCGCCGGCAGGAACAGCCCCAACAGCCCCAGGAACAGCCGCAGTACGCCGCGTACGACCCGTACACCGACTACTCCGCGTACCCGGCGCAGGGCCAGGAAACGCCTTATGCGGGAGCCGGCCAGGACACCTACGCGGGAACGGGCCAGTACGACTACGGTACGGACCAGCAGCAGTACGCCGCCTACTCCGACCCGTACATCGGCACCACCGCGAGCACCCCGCAGTACGGCACGTACGACACGTACGGGAACGACGGGAACTACGACAGCTACGGCGGCGGCCAGCAGTTCGCCGACCCGTACGCGCAGCCCCAGCCGTACGCCTCCGAGACCCCGCCGGGCGGCGTGTGGGTGCCGCAGCAGCGCGAGGGCGAGCAGTACCCGCCGATGCCTCCGGAGCAGCAGACCCAGCCGGCGCCGTACCCGAGTGGCTACGACACGGGCTACAACGAGCAGTACCGCTACTGACTCCCGGGCGGGCCGGCTCGTCGGGCCGCGCC
Organism: Streptomyces sp. NPDC005761; assembly: GCF_040630635.1. Classification (NCBI taxonomy): domain Bacteria; kingdom Bacillati; phylum Actinomycetota; class Actinomycetes; order Kitasatosporales; family Streptomycetaceae; genus Streptomyces; species Streptomyces sp. NPDC005761. The sequence goes on from NZ_JBEXXX010000004.1 coordinate 42,524, forward strand.
CCGCCCTCGCCCGGGTCCCTACTGCGACCCGCGGAACCCCTCCCCTTCGACGATGATCCCCGCGACCAGCGCCCCGGACATCCCCGCGTGCGCCGGACCGCCGCCCGGGTGCGACCAGCCGCCCGCCAGGAGCAGTCCCGGCAGCCGCGTGCGGTTGCCCGCGTGGAGCCAGCCGCCCCCGGCACCCGCCAGCGCGGGCGCGGGAACCGCACCACCCGGCGCGCCCGTCTCGGCCGCGGACTCCGCGGGCGTCCGCACCTCCATGTGCAGCACCCGGTCCCGCAGGCCGGGCAGGGCGGCGCTCGCGGTGTCGATCAGGGTGTCCGCATACCGCGCGCGCAGTGCCTCGTCCGTCCAGTCCACCGGGCCGTGCGGGGCCACCGTCGCCGTCAGCGTCACCGCCTCGTGGACCCCGTCCGGACGGGTCGACGGATCGTCGGGACGCAGCACCGTCACCGTGGGGCGCGCGGCGAGCCGGCCGCCGAACACCGCCTCGCGCTCGTCCGCGCCGTCCGCCGGATGCACCAGTGTCCGGTGCACCGCGTCCGCGGGCCGGGCGCCGCGCAGCGACAGCAGAACCAGGAACCGGCCCGTCGGCGCGGAGCCCGCCGGCCGGGGCTGCACCGTCACATCGCCGTCCTGCCAGAGCTCCTGAGCGGGCATCAGGCCCGGGTGCGGCCGGGCCCCCAGCACCACGTGGGCCGCCTGGGCGACCGTGCCGTCCGTCAGCTCCACGCCTGCCGCCCGGCCGTCCTTCTCCAGGACCCGGGACACCTCCGCGCCGAACACGAACTCCACGTTCCGGGCCAGACACCGTTCGTACACCGCCTGCGCCAGCGCCCGCATGCCACCGGAGACGTACCAACTGCCGAACGTCTCCTCCATGTACGGCAGCAGGGCCGTGCTCGCCGGGGCGTGCAGCGGATCGAGGCCGTACGACAGCGCGTACCCGTCCAGCAGGGCGGCCAGCCGGGGATCCGTCAGCTCCCAGGAACCGATCTCCGTCACCGTGCCTGCCCGAAGCGCGGGGCGCAGCAGCCGCCGCCGTACGGTCGCCGGATACGGATCGCGGGTCAGGACCTGCCAGTCGGGGCGCAGGGGCTCCTCCAGCAGCGGCCGTCGGGACCGGTCCCACGCGTCCCCGGCCCGGTCGAGGAACTCCCCCCAGCTTGCGCCCGCGCCCTTGCCGAGCGCGCCGTCCAGGGCCGAGACGACGCCGGCCCGCGAGGCGTTCGGCAGGGAGACGTCGGTGCCGTCCGCGAAGACATGACGGCTCGCCGGGTCGACCTGGGTCAGGGTGACGCACCGCTCCAGCGGCTCCTTGCCCGTCTTCACGAACAGGTCGCGGTAGACGGCGGGCAGATGGAGCAGACCGGGGCCCGTGTCGAACGCGAAGCCGTGCAGGGCATGACGGCCCACGGAACCGCCGAACGTCTCCGACCGCTCGTACACCGTCACCCGGTGGCCTGCCACGGCCAGCCGGGCCGCCGCCGACATCGCGCCCAGCCCGGCGCCGATCACCGCAATACGTGCCATGGCTGCGACTTTAACGGCCGCTGCCGACAGCTCAGCCGTCAGGCCAACGGGCACCGGATCCGGCCAGGCGCTTCTCCTCGCGCCGCTGTGCCCTGCGGCGCAGGAAGCGGCGGATCCGGGAGGCCAGGAAGACCAGTATCACCAGGCCGAGCAGGAGCAGCGCCGCGGCGATGCCCGCCGCGATCCACGGATGGAATATGGCGAACGTGACGACCCCGGCGACCCCGAGGTCCTCGGCGATGCTCACCGCGATATTGCTGAAGGGCTCGGGGGAGGTGTTGACCGCCATCCTGGTGCCCGCCTTCACCAGATGGCTCATCAGCGCGGTGGACCCGCCGACGGCCCCGGCGGCGAGTTCCGGCAGCGACCCGCTCTCACCCGCCAGCAGCGCCGCCACCACCGCCCCGGCGAGCGGCCTGATGACGGTGTGCGCCGTGTCCCAGACCGAGTCCACGTACGGGATCTTGTCGGCCACCACCTCGCACAGGAAGAGCACACCGGCCACGACGAGGACGTCGGTTCGCTGCAGCGAGGCGGGCACCTCGTCGGTGACACCGGTCGCGCCGAAGATGCCGAGGAGCAGGACCACCGCGTAGGCGTTGATCCCGCTTGCCCAGCCGCTTGTGAACACCAGGGGGAGTACGGACACGGGGGTGATCGTAACCAGGTGGTGCACCGGTCCGGGAGGGTGCGGGTACGCAGCCCTGAGTACCCGTACCTACGGGGTGAGATGAGTAGCGGCGCGGATGGGCCGCGACCTGCGGGGACGGCAGAGTGGGGACCACGGAAGGGGCGCTGCGCCGGTACCGCCGGCACGGGGCGGCGGAGCGGGCGCGGCACTCCTTTCCGAACGGGGGTGCACGGCGGAGGACTCGGGACCACGGGGGAACACGGGGGTCACGGGGGAAGGTTCTCCGGCAGGCACGGAAGGCGCCGGTCAGGCGAGGCTCGGGGGGATCGAGCCCCGTCGGACCGGCGCCTTCGTGCGTCCCGCGTGCGGGCGGAGCCGGGGTCAGCGCCCGCTGACCCGCCCGTGCAGCAGCAGGGACAGCGCGGAGTGCACGTCGTCGATCGACCGCTCCGGCTGGAACGCCTGCCAGTCCAGCGCGGCCACCAGCACCATGCCGACCAGGGCGGCCGCCGTCAGCGGGATGTCGATCTCCTCGCTGAGCTCGCCGCCCGCCACGCCCTCCCTGAGGACGCCCTCGACCACGGCGACCGCCTCCTGGCGCACCACCAGCAGGGTGGCCTGCCAGGCGCGGTTGGTGCGCCACAGCTCGGCCACGTACAGCTGGGTGAAGGCCGGATAGCGGTCGATGAAGGCCAGACCGGCCCTGATCATGGCGTCCAGCGCCTCGACCCGGCTGCCACCACGCTCGTCGGTCTCCTCCGCCGCGGAGCGCAGCGAGGAGGTGAGCAGGCCGACTCCGTGGCGCAACAGCTCCTCGAAGAGCTCGGTCTTGCTCTTGAAGTTGTAGTACACCGTGCCCTTGGCGACCCCGGCACGCTCGGCGATCTCGTCCACCGTGGTGGCCGAGAACCCCTTCTCGGCGATGAGGGTCACGGCCGCTTCGTAGAGCTTCTGCCGGGTCGCCTGGCGGCGTGTGGTGCTACTGCTTTCCATGCTGCTGATTCTCACAGGTCCAGGAGCACTCACAGACTCAGCTCCGGGTGCAGCCGGTCCAGGGTCCACACCTGCTTGCGGCGCGCGGACAGGGCGGTCAGCGCGAGGGCCCCGGCGGTGAAGGCAAGCAGCACCGCACAGCCCTGCCAGACGGGACCGAGTCCGCCGCCCGTGATCAGCCGACGCAGGCCCTCGACGACGTAGCTCATCGGGAGGTACGGATGGATCGCGTTGAAGAAGCCCGGACTCGTCTGTACGGGGTACGTGCCGCCGGCCGAGGTCAGCTGGAGCATCAGCACCGCGAGGACGAGGATGCGGCCCGCCGCCCCGAAGCGGGCGTTCAGCCACTGCACGATCGCGCCGAAGCAGCAGGTGACCAGTGCCAGGAAGCCGATGGTCCCGGCCGCGTGTGCCATCTGCAGCCCGAGCCCCCAGTGCAGTACGGACATCAGCGCGGCCACCTGGAGCACGCCGATCGCGGCCACCGGCAGCCAGCCCGCGAGGGCGATCCGCCAGGCGGGCGCCCCCGCTGCCAGGGCGCGCCGGTTCAGCGGCTGGATGAGCATGTACGCCACCATCGCGCCGACCCAGAGGGAGAGCGGGATGAAGTAGGGGGCGAAGCCGGTGCCGTAGTTGGGGGCAGCGTGCAGTGACCGGGAGGCGAGCTGCACGGGGTCGGCCATGACCTCCGTACGGGCGTCTCGGTCCTTCTTGCCGTAGTCGGGGATCTTGCCGGCGCCGTCGTCGAGCCCCTTGGCCAGCGTGGCCGAACCGTCGCCGAGCCGGATCATCCCGCTGTCCAGGCTCGTCGCGCCCTTCTTGAGGTCACCGACCCCGGTATTGAGCTCCGCGGAGCCCGACTTGGCCGTGGCCAGGCCGGTGTGCAGCTGGTCCGCGCCCTTGGCGACCTTGTGGGCGCCGGTGTTGAGCGCGTTGACCTTCTTGACGGCGCTCTCCAGGTCCTCGTCCAGGTGCGGCGAGCGCTCGGCGAGCGCGTCGGCCTGCTGCTGCAGGGTGGTCAGCCGGCCGCGCAGCTTCTTGAGGTCCCCGTTCTGGTTCTTGACCAGGACGTTCACGTCGTCGGCCACGGCGGCGACGTCGGCCGCCGCCGTCACGGCCCGCTTCAGCGGTGCGCAGACGGTGGCATCGGGGAGCGGCTGCTCCACGCACCGCTCGCGGTGGACCGCGGTGAGGTCGTCGGAGGCCGCGTGGGCGGCCGTGGCGGCGGTGGGCGCCGCCTTCACCAGCAGGTCGAGGTTGTCCCGCACGGTCTGCGAGGAGTCGGCGACGAGCCGGGCCGTGTCGCCGATCGCCTTGCCGTTGTCCTTCAGGAACGGACGGACGTCGGATGCCACTCCGTTGACCTTGTCGGCGAGGAGCTGGGTGCCGTCCGCGACCTGGCGTGAGCCGGTCTCCAGATCACCTGCGCCCTTGTCCAGCCGCACGATGCCGGTGGCCAGCCGGCCGCTGCCCGCCTTCGCGTCCTTCAGCCCGTCCGCGAGGTCCTTCGAGCCCTTCTTCGCCTTGACGATCCCGCCCTCGAGGTCCTTCGAGCCCTTCTTCGCCTTGACGATCCCGCCCTCGAGGTCTGCTGCGCCCTTGGCCGCCTTCGCCGTCGCGTCGTGGAGATCGGAGAAGTTGATGAAGATCCGGTCGAGGAAGCCGCGGGAGGCGTTGGCCGACGCGGCGGTGCGGACCTCGGAGAACACCGTCCGGGAGATCTGGCCGACGATGTAGTTGTTCGCGTCGTTGGTGCGCACCTGGAGCGCACCCGTCTCGGGGGAGTCACCGGCGCTGGAGGCGATGCGGCTGCTGAAGTCGGAGGGCATGGTCAGCGAGAGGTAGTACGTGCCGTCCTCGACGCCCTTCCCGGCCTCGGCGGCGCTGACCTCGTGCCACTCGAAGACCTTGGAGTCGAGCAGCTTGCCGGTGATCTCGTCCCCGGCCGCGACGCGCTTGCCTGCGGCGGTGGCGCCCTTGTCGTCGTTGACCAGGGCGACCGGAATGCGGTCCAGTCGTCCGTAGGGGTCCCAGAAGGACCACAGGTACAGGGCGCCGTAGAGCAGGGGCAGCAGCAGGAGCGCGGCCAGTGCGGCGCGCGGCAGCTTTCCCCTGCCGAAACGCCGGAGCTCAAGCGCGGCCAGTCTCGGCGAACGCATCGGCCGTCCCTTCGTCGTGTGCCGGGGCTGCCGGCGAAGCGGGCTCCCCGGTGTTGTCGGCGGGGTCCACGGCTGTGGTGGTGCCGGTGGTGTCTGTGGGGTCTGTTGCTGCGGCGGTGCCGGTGGTGTCTGAGGGGGCGGCCGTTTCGGTGGGGGCTGTGGAGCCTGCCGTTCCGGTGGTGCCGGTGCGTACGGTCACGGCGTCCTCGGGAGCCTGACTGCACACCGCCAGTACGGTCGTGCCGCCGGCGGCGAGGGAGCGCAGCAGCTCCCAGGCCTCGGCTCGTTCCGCGTCGGAGAGCTTGAGATCGGTGTCGTCGACCGCGAGCAGCCGCGGCCGACCGATCAGCGCGAGGGCGACGGAGAGCCGCAGTGCCTCCAGCCTCTCCAGATCACGCACGGAGGTCCGCTCGGCCTTGGGCAGCGTGGCCGGGTCGAGCCCGGCAGCCTCCAGCGCGGCGTCGATCCGGGCCCGTGCCGTGGCGGCGCGCTCGCGGCGGGGCCGCAGCAGGGCGCGCAGCGAGCCGCCGAAGCGGCGCTGCAACAGGGCGCGTTCGCGCAGGTGCTCGGCGACCGTGAGCGCCGGGTCGAGTTCGCTGACCCCTGGCACCGGTCCCAGGGCCGCGATCCGTCGTACGGCGGCCGCCCTGCGCGGGAGGCGCAGGCCGCCGGTCGCCGCCTCGCCCTCGGTGGGGCGCATCCGTCCGGTGAGGGCGAGCAGCAGGCAGGTGCGGCCCGAGCCGGACGGTCCCTCGATCGCGACCAGGGACCCTGGGGCGGCGCTGAACGTCACATCCCGGAATGTCCATCCGCGCGGCCCTTCGAGGCCCAGGCCGTCGGCGGTGACAGCTGCTCCGTGCGGGCTGTCCAGGCTGTCCACAGACCCTCCCCGTCCTTCGTCTGTACTGACTGGTCAGTACAAAAAGGTAGCCCGAACGTGCGGCTGAAGCAAAAGGCCAGGTCGGAGAGGGTGCCGGGCCGACTGTCAGTGGGGGCCGTCACGATGGACACAGACGGCCACGAAGCCGTTACGAGACAGGAGGTTCTGTCATGGCCCACTCGTCCGCAGCAGCCGCTCCGCGACGCCGCGCAGACGGCCCTGCCCCCTCACCGACCGGTCCGGCGCACGACGTCCACCCCGTACTCCGGCGTGCCACGGCGCCGCCCGCCGCCCTCGATCTCCTCGCCCAGGCCCGCGCCGGCCTCGAAGAGGCAGCTGTTCTCGACGTGCCGAACGAGCGCTATGCCACCGCCCACCTCGCCGCGCTGCGCACCGCAGCAGCGGTGCTCGCCGTCCGCGGGCGCCCCGAGACCTCCCGGCGCCGCCGGGAGCGGATCCGCAGCGCCTGGGAGGTCCTCCCGGAAATCGCCCCCGAGCTCACCGAGTGGAGCGCGCTCTTCGCCTCAGGTGCCCGTCGCCGCGCCCGGGCGGAGGCCGGTATACCCGGTGCGGCGGGCCGGCGGGACGCGGACGACCTCCTGCGCGACGCGGCGATGTTCCTCCGCCTGGTGGAGCGGCTGCTGGTGCTCCAGCCGGTCCTTCCGCAACCCCGCGCGGAGCGGCCCGATACGGGATGACGGAGACGGTGGCGCGAGGCAATAGGGTGGACGGGACCTATCACCTGCGCTGTTCACGCTCCGCCCTCAGCGGCGGCACCGTGCCGAGGAGTCAACTGCCGTGTCGGACCAGCTGCGCCCCCGCGCCTCCCTCCGTACCGCTGTGGTCTGGGAGGTCCTCAAGGACGCTCTCGACCGCCAGGTCAAGGCAACCGGCAGGGACGCCCTGGACGTACTGGACACCGGCGGCGGCACGGGCAACTTCGCCGTGCCCGTCGCCCGGCTGGGCCACCGGGTCACCGTGGTCGACCCCAGCCCCAACGCGCTGTTCGCGCTGGAGCGCCGTGCGGCCGAGGCCGGGGTCGCCGACCGGGTCCTCGGGGTCCAGGGCGACATCCTCGGCCTGTTCGACGTGGTCGGGCGCGGGGGCTTCGACGCGGTGCTCTGCCACGGAGTCCTGGAGTACGTGGACGACCCCGCCGAGGGTGTGCGGCACGCGGTGGAGGCGCTTCGTCCGTCCGGTGCGCTCAGTCTGCTCGCCGCCGGGCTCGGCGGCGCGGTCCTGGCCCGGGCGCTCGCCGGTCACTTCACCGAGGCCCGCCACGCGCTCGACGACCCGGCCGGCCGCTGGGGCGAGGGCGACCCGGTGCCCCGGCGGTACACGGCGGAGCAGCTCACCGGGCTCGTCGAGGCCGCGGACGTCGAGGTCGGCGCGGTCCACGGTGTACGCGTCTTCGCCGACCTGGTCCCGGGCGTCCTGGTGGACACCGAGCCCGGTGCGATGGAGGCCCTGCTCAAGCTGGAGACGGCCGCCGCCGAGCTGCCCGCGTTCCACGCGGTGGCGACCCAGCTGCACGTCCTGGGCACCAGGCGGGCCTGAGCCACCGGCCGGATCACGACGGCAGCGTGGCTGATCAGCAACGCAGCTGCAGACGGAGTACGCCCCAGCAGCCCCGATCAGGGCCTTGGCCCCGTATGATCGGGGGACACCATCCGGCATGACGGATCGGAGGTTGGGGAATCAACGCCTCAGCAGCTGAGCCGTCGTGGCGGCCCGGACTGGCTGATTGGCAATGAGGGCGGGTTTCACGGGGGCGATTCCCTGCCTATCCTGGAAGGGCCGCATACCGGCCGCCCCCCGCGGCCGACGACGAGGAGGACTCCGTGCCGCTCTCGGAGCACGAGCAGCGAATGCTCGAGCAAATGGAGCGAGCGCTGTACGCCGAAGATCCCAAGTTCGCGACAGCGCTCGAGGGAAGTGGGCTGCGTACATACACCCGGCGACGGGTCTACCAGGCAGTTGCTGGCTTCCTGGTGGGAATCGCGCTCCTCATGGCCGGAATGGTCGCCCAGCAGATCTGGATCAGCGTGGTGGGGTTCCTCGTCATGCTGGGCTGCGCGGTGCTCGCGGTGACGGGTTGGCGCAAAGCGCCGAAACCGGGCGAGCAGCAGGCAGTCCGCGCAGGTGGTGCGGGGACACGCCGACAGCCGAGACAGCGCCGGTCCGTGATGAACCGGATCGAACAGCGGTGGCAGCGCCGCCGTGACGAGCAGGGTCAGTAAGCGCTCGGAACACTTATGGGTGAGGGGCGGTCGCATTTCTGCGACCGCCCCTCACCCATGCCCCGGCACAGGGGGCGATGCTCCGCCTGCGGTCCTGCGGTCCTGCGGTCCTGCGGTCCTGCGGCCCTGCGAGCCGCCTCCGTCCCCCACCCGCCTGGGACCGTCCACCCGCACCCGCCCACGGGCCGGGGCTCTGGTGCCCACCGGCCGATGACCCGGGCCGGCCCGTGGGGACGGCGGGCCGAGGCGTCAGCCCTGCTGGCGGGAGGGGCGCCGCAACCACGCCGGTCGCTGCGGTGCCCGCCACCGATCGGCCAGCGCCGCCCGGCGCTCCGAGACCGCCCACACCACCCGTATGGCCGAGGGCGGTGCGACTACGGCGCGGAACCGGGCGAACCGTCCGACGGAGGCCCGGAGGCCCGCCCGTACGGCCTGCGCATCCTCCGCGAGCCCGGACACCGGCCGTGGCTGCGGCGCGTAGAGCACCTGCTCCACCGCGCCCGCCAACCGGTGCACCGCCTCGGCCACCTCGGCGTCCAGCTCACCCACCCGCACCACGCGGGCCGCTGCCCTTCGCGGGGTCAGCGACTCGTCGGGCTCGATGCCGTGGTCCCAGGCGGTATCAGTGATCTCCTGCCAGGCCGCCAGTGTTCTCGCGGTGGCGTCCGCCGGGGTGCGCCCGGTGGAGGAGCCCAGCCGCCGGGCCCGTACCCGCATGCGCCAGAACATCGGCAGCAGGGGGAGCAGCAGGACGAGCCCGGCCACCAGGACCACTCCGAGTACGGCGCCCGCCGACGTCCCCGTGTCCGTGGGCTCCGCGGCCCCCGGAAGCGCCGAACTGCCGCAGTCGCCCTGTCGGCGCGTCTGCGCCGGGCAGTCGTCCGAGGCGGACGGTGCGACCGGCACCGCTGCCGAGGCCTCCGCCTCCGGCCGTGCCGGATCTGCGGAGTCACCGGAAGGCGTGTCCGGCAGGGTGTATGACGGCAGGGAACCACGCGTCGGCGTGGGCTCGAAGCGGGTCCACCCGATGCCCTCGAAATACAGCTCCGGCCAGGCATGCGCATCGCGCAGACCGACGGACATCGCCCCGTTCGACTGCGCTGTGCCGGGTGTGAAGCCCACGGCGACGCGGGCAGGGATGCCCAGCGTCCGGGCCATTGCGGCCATGGTGAACGAGAAGTGGACGCAAAAGCCCCGCCTGTCCTTCAGGAAGCGGCCGATCGCTGCGCTGCCGGTCCCCGAGTTCACCGAGGTGTCGTACGTGAAGCCACCGTCGGAGGCGAAGAAGTTCTGCAGCTTCACCGCCTGCTCGTAGGCGTTGGCGGACCCCTTCGTCACTTCGTCGGCCGTCTGCCTGACCACCTCGGGGAGTGAGCCCGGCACCTGGGTGTATTCGCGGAGCAGGGCTTCGGGGACCTCGCCCGCGCCCGCGAGCTGGGCGGCCGTCGGCTGCACGATCAGGCTGGAGACCCCGTACTGCGCACCGCCGGTCGTCTGCCCGTCGTCACCGACGAGGGTGCGGCCCTCGGGTTCGAACCGCCAGCGCCCGTCGACCCTCACCTCGGTCGCCGGGTAGGGGAGCGGCAGGTACGTCTGCCGGTACGAACCGGACGCGGAGATGTTGGTGCTGATCTCGGTCACGGCAACGTCCGGCGACAGACCGGGCGGGTTCGGGAGCCGCTTCGGTACGTCCTTCAGCCGACGGGTCGAAGCCCGCCACTCGTTCCCGTTGAACTGGTCCAGGGCCAGGATGCGGAGGTAGAAGTCCTGCGCACCGGTCGAGTTGGTGCGATACGACATCACCTCCCTGTTCTCCGGCTGGTTGAGGTTGTTCTGCAGCGAGACCAGCGGGTTGACGGCGGAGATGGTGCCGCCACCACCCCCCTTGCCGTTGCCGGCTCCCGTGCCGGCCAGCAGTCCGCTGTCGAGCGTGGGCAGGGCCGCGGGCACCACGAGCGCGATGCCCAGTGCGAAAGCGCCGATGCGCCGCCCGGTGCGCACGGGGGCCGACGCCCCGCCGCCCGAGGCGTCCATGCCGAAGGACGGGCCCCTGCCCCGGGCCGCGGCGGCCCCGGCGAAGACCCGCCCCCACTGGGAGAGCCGGTCCCGTCCCTCGGCCAGTAGGAGGAGCAGATAGCCGCAGGCGGCCAGCAGGAACCACAGCCAGTCCGCGCCGCCGTCGGAAAGGCCTGCGGCGACGGAGTAGAGGGCGAGCAGGGGCAGCCCGGCCGGTGCGGCGCTGCGGAAGGTGACCGCCAGCGCGTCCACCGCGAGTCCTATCACCAGCACGCCGCCCACCAGCATCAGCCGGATGCCCGCCGTGTCCGGTGCCGGGATCGCGTACCGCCCGACGTCGTCCGCACCCACGGTCAGCAGATCGGCGAGCCGCTGCACCGACTGCGGGCCGGGCAGGAAGCCGGCCAGCGCCTCCTCGCGCGCGAACGCCACGGTCAGCAGAATCACCAGGACCAACGCCTGGGCGGCGACGGTCGCCGCCCGCGGCAGGGGCACCCGCCTGCCGAGCGCCCCCACACCGCACTGGATGGCCAGCAGGAACGCGGCCTGCACTATCCAGGCGTAGGGGTCGACCAGCGGCAGCATCGAACCAGCTGCCATCAGCGTCGCCGCGAAGGCGCACAGCGCCAGCCGACCATGACCGCTCATGACCGTCCTCTCATGACCAATCACCGGAGAAGCCCGTTGTGCCGTCCGCCGTGCCGCCCATCCCGGCGGACCGGGTCAGCGAGCTCTGTTGGCTCGCCTGCTGCCACAGCCCGGCGAGATCCATGCCGGGCCGGACCGGTACCGCTGTCCACCCCGACTCGCGCAGCAGCCGGAGCCGCTGCTCGCAGGCCGCGTCCGAGGCGGGCGATTCGCCGCGGGCCCAGGCGGCACTGTCCAGGACGAAGGCGACGGCACCACCGCTGCGCTGCCGCATCCGGGCCGCCACCGCTGCCTGCTCGTCGTCGAGGTCGCCGAGGAAGGCGATCAGGAGACCCTCGTCGCCGCCGCGGAGCACGTCGTACGCGCGGGTGAGCCCGCCGCTGTCGGAGTGGTCGACGACGGCGAGGGTGTCCAGCATCAGTCCGGCCGAGTCGGCCGAGTTCTGGGTGGAGCCCGCGAAACCGCTCTCACCCGGCACGGCCGTGCCGTCGTCCGTCAGCAGCCGGACCGCGAAGCCCCGTTCCAGCATGTGGACCAGCGCGGACGCCGTGCCGGAAACGGCCCACTCGAACGGCGAGTCGGGTCCCGTGCCCTGGTAGGCGCTCCGGCGGGTGTCCAGCAGCACCGTGCATCTGGCCCGCTGCGGCTGCTCCTCGCGGCGCACCATCAGCTCGCCGTAGCGCGCGGTGGAGCGCCAGTGGACACGCCGCAGGTCGTCGCCGTGCCGGTAGCCCCGCGGGATGACGTCGTCCTCACCCGCCAGCGCGAGCGAGCGCTGCCGCCCCTCGCCGTAACCGGAGGCCTCGCCCGCCAGCCGCACGGGGGGCAGCGGTTCGGTCCGCGGGATGACGACGAGCGTGTCGTACGCGCTGAACGAACGCGTCAGCTCACACATCCCGAACGGATCGCTGAGCCGCAGCTGCAGGGGACCGAGCGGGTAGCGCCCGCGCAGATCGGACCGCACCCGGTAGGACACCTCGCGCCGGCCGCCCGCCTCCACCCGGTCCAGGACGAACCGGGGCCGGGGCCCGAGGACGTACGGCACCCGGTCCTGCAGCATGAGCAGACCGGTGGGCAGCCGCGAGACGTTGTCCATCCGTAGATGGACCCGCGCCTCGGAGCCCGCCGGCACCCGGGACGGTGAGAGCCGCCGGGTGCCCGCGACCTGATAGCGGGTCCGGAAGAGCACCGTCACACAGACCAGCGGCAGCACGGCGAGCAGCAGGCCGACCCGCAGCAGATCCCCCTGGCCCAGCACGTAGGCGCAGACCGCGGCGGCGACACCGGCCGCGAGGAAGGAACGTCCGCGCGTGGTCAGCCCGCCCAGCGCGGCCCGGAGACCGCCCCTGTCGTCGCTGTCGTCCATCGCGGGCGGCCCCCCGGCGGCCATCAGAGCCGCCGTGCGCCGGGCTGCTGCCGGCCGCCGTACACCGCGCCCGGCTGGTGCTGGGGCGCCGGGACGGTCGCGCCGCCGGAAGCCGTCGGTACGGGGGTCTGCTGAAGGATCTCCTGGACCACCTGTTCGGCGGTGCGGCGGTTCAGCTGGGCCTGTGCGGTGGGCAGCAGCCGGTGGGCGAGCACGGGGACGGAGAGGGCCTGCACGTCGTCCGGCAGGCAGTAGTCCCGGCCGCTCAGCGCGGCGGAGGCCTTGGCGGCGCGCAGCAGGTGCAGGGTGGCACGCGGTGAGGCGCCGAGTCTGAGGTCGGGGTGGTTCCGAGTGGCTCCGACGAGCTGGACCGCGTAACGCCGGACGGCCTCCGCGACGTGGACCGCGCGCACAGCCTCGATCAGCTTGACGATGTCGTGTGCGTGCGCCACCGGCTGGAGGTCGTCGAGCGGCGAGACACCGCCGTGCACGTCCAGCATCTGCAGCTCGGCCTCGGCACTGGGGTAGCCGATCGACACCCGGGCCATGAAACGGTCGCGCTGGGCCTCGGGCAGCGGATACGTGCCCTCCATCTCCACCGGGTTCTGCGTGGCCACGACCATGAAGGGGTCGGGCAGCTCGTAGGTGTGCCCGTCGATGGTGACCTGGCGCTCCTCCATCGACTCCAGGAGCGCGGACTGGGTCTTGGGCGACGCCCGGTTGATCTCGTCGCCGATCACGATCTGGGCGAAGATCGCGCCCGGTTTGAACTCGAAGTCGCGGCGCTGCTGATCGAAGATGGACACACCGGTGATGTCCGAGGGCAGCAGGTCCGGCGTGAACTGAATGCGTCGCACCGAGCAGTCGATGGACCGTGCGAGCGCCTTCGCCAGCATGGTCTTGCCCACCCCGGGGACGTCCTCGATCAGCAGATGACCCTCCGCGAGCAGCACGGTCAGCGAAAGGCGGACGACCTCGGGCTTGCCCTCGATCACACCTTCCACCGACCTGCGCACCCGCTCCGCTGTGGTGGTCAGATCTGTGAGGCTCGCTCGATCGTCATAGGTCGTCACCCGGCCCTCCTCGGCCCTGCCCCACGCTCACCAGGAGCACGGGATTCCCCAGTCACGGGCCGGCGCCCTTGTGCGGCCCGGCCCACCCCGAAACAGGACACCGCGCCGGACGGGGTCCGGCGGGGTGCCACCCCTGCATTCTTGTTGCCGTTACCGCTTCGTGTCACTCGCCTGTGGACAACCAGGGTCGATATGCCGGGTTGAGGAGGATTTTCTCTGCGGAAATGTGCCCGACCGGCGCCCGCGGGGCCAGGAAGGTCAGGAAGGTCAGGAAGCCGGGAGGATCTCGCGCAGCAGACCGGTGGTCACGTCGAAGACGAAACCGCGCACGTCATCGGTGTGCAGCAGGAACGGCGAGGTGCGGACCCGCTGCATCGACTGCCGCACGTCCTGGTCGGCGTCGGTGTAGGCCTCCACGGCCCAGGCCGGCCGCTGGCCGACCTCCATCTCCAGTTCCCGGCGGAACTCCTCGGTGATCGACTCCATGCCGCAGGTGGTGTGGTGGATCAGCACCACGCTGCGCGTGCCGAGGGCCCGCTGACTGATCGACAGCGAGCGGATGACGTCGTCGGTGACCACACCGCCCGCGTTGCGGATGGTGTGACAGTCGCCGAGTGCCAGGCCGAGCGCCTTGTGCAGGTCGAGCCGGGCGTCCATGCAGGCGACCACGGCAACGCGCAGCACGGGCTTCGCGTCCATACCGGGATCGCTGAACTCGGCGGCGTACTGGGTGTTCGCCTCGACCAGGCGGTCGGTGACGGTGCCGCCGGTGCGGGCCTGGCCCGCGGCAGGGGAGTGCGCAGAAGTCGACATGGACTAGACGTTAGCCGTCGGAGGTCCCCCGGGCTTGGTGTCGAAGCGGACAAAGAACGTCAACAACGCTTGTTGTGAGGTAACCCACAAGCCTCACACCCGGTCACTCGGCCGGGTGAAGAAAGCGAGGGGCCGACGCGCTGCCGGGTTGATTGATCGGGAATCGATCGAATGGCAGGGTGGACTAAAGTGACGGGAAGTTACCGACACCCTGCACATTCCGATGTCTTCCCCGTGTGCGCGGCGTACGTACGGCCCGGCCCTCTCCCGCTTGCCGGTCGGCTGACGCCCCTTCCCCGGCGCCGGCGGGCCTCCCCTTCGCGAGCGGGCGGGGACCAGGCCGTACGTGCAGCGCCCCGGGACCTGAGCCTGAGAGGGCGCATGAGCCAGACCCGACACGTCCCGGTGATGCTCCAGCGGTGCCTGGACCTGTTGGCCCCGGCTCTGGAGGCATCCGGCCCACAGCCGCCCGTGGTCGTCGACTGCACCCTGGGCCTCGGCGGACACAGCGAGGCGCTGCTCTCCGCCTTCCCCACCGCCCGGCTGATCGCGCTCGACCGGGACAAGGAGGCGCTGCGGCTCTCCGGCGAGCGGCTCGCCCCGTACGGCGACCGTGCCACGCTGGTGCACGCCGTCTACGACGAACTGCCCGAGGTGCTCGCCCGCCTCGGCGTCCCCAAGGTCCAGGGCATCCTCTTCGACCTCGGCGTGTCCTCCATGCAACTGGACGAGGCCGACCGTGGATTCGCGTACGCCCAGGACGCCCCGCTCGACATGCGCATGGACCAGACGACCGGCATCGGCGCGGCCGAGGTGCTCAACACCTACCCGCCGGGCGAACTGGTCAGGATCCTGCGCGCGTACGGCGAGGAGAAGCAGGCCAAGCGGATCGTCTCCGCCGTCGTGCGTGAACGGGAGAAGGAGCCGTTCACCAACAGTGCCCGGCTCGTCGAACTGATCCGTGACTCGCTGCCGCAGGCCGCCAAGCGCACCGGCGGCAACCCGGCCAAGCGCACCTTCCAGGCGCTGCGCATCGAGGTCAACGGCGAGCTCACCGTGCTGGAGCGGGCGATTCCGGCCGCGGTGCAGAGCCTCGCCGTCGGCGGGCGCATCGCCGTCCTGTCGTACCACTCGCTGGAGGACCGGCTGGTCAAGCAGGTGTTCGCGGCGGGTGCGGCCAACACCGCACCGCCGGGCCTGCCGGTCGTCCCCGAGCGTTACCAGCCGCGGCTCAAACTGCTGACCCGGGGCGCCGAGCTCCCCACCGAGGAGGAGGTCGCCGAGAACCGGCGAGCCGCCCCCGCCCGGCTGCGCGGAGCCCAGCGGATCCGCGAGGAGGAACGATGAGCAGTCGGCGCCCGGAGGCTTCGCGGACCCGGCCCGGGGACGGAGTGGCGCGGTGAGCAAGGCGCCCGGCCGGCTGAAAGGGCGCGCCGCACAGCTCAGCCGGCTCATGCCGGCCGGGCCGAGCAACGCGGCCCGTACCCCCTTCGTCCTGCTGGTCGTCCTGCTCCTGGGCGGCGGCCTGATCTCCCTGCTGCTGCTGAACTCCGCGCTCAACGAAGGATCGTTCCGGCTGAGCGAGCTGAAGAAGCGGACCACGGACCTCACGGACGATCAGCAGGCCCTCCAGCGCGACGTCGACAGCGCCTCCGAGCCGGACGCCCTGGCGCGCCGCGCACGGGAGCTGGGCATGGTCCCCGGCGGCAGCCCCGCGTTCCTCGGACCGGACGGAAAGGTCCGCGGAGTACCGTCGCCCGCCAGTGCCGCTCCGACCACCGCGGCGCCGACGTCGCAGGTCCCCGAGCCGCCAACTGCGGCCTCGCCCCTCTCCACCCCTTCGCCGGCCGCGTCGCCCACCGCCACGCCCGGCGCGTCCGCGACGGCGACCGGCACCGCCCCGGCGAAGCCGGACGCCTCCGCCGGCGCGCGTACCCCGGCAGAACAGACCTCCACGAGCCCCGGCAGGTGACGCAGTGCCCTCCCAGGAACCACCGCGCCGCCGGGTACCCGGCCCCGCGCGTCCGCGTAACGCGGCAGCCCGCTCCGGCCGCCCCCGGCCCGCCGCCCGCCCCGAGCCGCGACGGCGGCCCTCGTCCGCGGCGCCGCGCGGACGGACACCTCGCGGCCGCTCCTCGCGGCCGCTGCGCCTCGGCAGCCCACGGCCGCGACTGCGGCTGGTCAGCCTGGCCCTGACCCTCGTCATGATCGCGTTCGTCGTCCGGCTCCTCCAGGTGCAGGCCGTGGATGCCAACGCCTACGCGGCCAAGGCAGAGAAGAACCGCTACCTCAGCTACACCGTCGCCGCAGAGCGGGGCGAGATCACCGACCGCGGCGGCATCGCGCTGGCCACCAGCGTCGACGCGTACGACATCACCGCGGACCCCAAGATGTTCACTCCCGAGGACAGCAAGGCATCCGACGCGCCCCAGCAGGCCGCCGCACTCCTCGCGCCCATCCTCGGTGTCGACAGGGCCGAACTGACCAAGAAGCTGTCGAAGCCGAAGAGCCGCTACACGGTGCTGGCCCGCAGGCAGACCCCGCAGGTCTGGACGCAGATCAAGGACCTCAAGTCCGTCTTCGCCGAGAAGGCCGAGAAGGACAGGGCGGCCGGCGGGCCCGGAGCCAATGTGCTGGCCGGCGTCTTCCAGGAGCCGACCACCAAACGCGTCTACCCCAACGGCGGCCTCGCCGCCGGGATACTCGGTTACGTCAACGCCGAGGGCAAGGGCGCGGGCGGCCTCGAATCGCAGCTGGACACGGAACTCGCGGGCGAGGACGGCACGATCAAGTACGCGCAGTCCGGCGGCCGCCGGGTGCCCACGGCGGGCACCAAGGAGGTCCCCGCGGTCGCCGGCACCGACATCGAGCTGACCATCGACCGTGACATCCAGTGGGCGGCCCAGAAGGCCATCTCCGACCAGGTCGCCAAGTCCAAGGCCGACCGCGGCTACGTCGTCGTGCAGAACACCCGTACCGGCGAGGTCCTCGCCATGGCCAACGCGCCGGGCTTCGACCCCAACGACCTCTCGCAGGCCGACGCCGCCTCGCTGGGAAACGCGGCGCTCCAGGACGTGTACGAGCCCGGTTCCACCAGCAAGGTCATGTCGATGGCCGCCGTGCTGGAGGAGGGTGCCGCCACACCCGGCACCCATGTCACGGTCCCCAACCGCCTGCACCGCGGCGACCGGCTCTTCAAGGACGACATCGACCACCCGACCTGGTACCTCACGCTCAACGGCGTACTCGCCAAGTCCAGCAACATCGGCACCATCCTGGCCACCGGCCAGCTGGGCAGGACCCAGGCCGAATCCAACAAGGTGCTCTACACCTACCTGCGCAAATTCGGCATCGGCTCACCGACCGGACTCGGCTACCCGGGTGAGACCGCCGGAATCCTCGCCAAGCCGCAGGACTGGTCGACCTCGCAGCAGTACACGATCCCGTTCGGCCAGGGACTCTCCCTCAACGCCATGCAGGCGGCCTCGATCTACTCCACGATCGCCAACGGCGGGGTCCGCATCGAACCGACCCTCGTCCGCGGCACCAAGGGCGCCGACGGCCGCTTCACCCCCGCGGAGGCGCCCGGGCAGACCAGGGTGGTCAGCGAGAAGACGGCCAAGACGCTGGCCAGCATGCTGGAGTCGGTCGTCGGCGACGAGGAGGGCACCGGTACGAAGGCGAAGATCCCCGGTTACCGGGTCGCGGGCAAGACCGGTACGGCCAACCGAGTCGATCCGGTCCGCGGCGGCTACCACGGCTACACCGCCTCCTTCGCCGGTTTCGCCCCCGCCGACAACCCTCAGCTCACCGTCTACTGCGCCATCCAGAACCCCACCAAGGGCAGCTACTTCGGCGGCCAGATCTGCGGACCCATCTACAAGCAGGTCATGGAATTCGCGCTGAAGACGCTGCAGACCGCACCCACCGGCGACGAGCCGGCCCGGCTGCCGGTGTCCTTCGAACCCGGCGAGTGAACTCGGGGAGACCATCAGTGACAACCATCACCCCCGATCCGGAAAACCGGAACGGGAACCACCGCACCCCCGCCCCCTCACTTCGCGAGAGGCCGGGTGCGCCCGGTACGCTCACCGCCGTGCCCCACGCTGAACAGTCCCGAACCACCCAGAAGGACGCCCCTGTGAACTACCCGGGAGCGCCCCGCCCGGATCGGCTGCGGCCGACAACCCTGGTCACGCTGGCAGCCCGGCTGGGAGCAGAACCACCGGGCGACGGTGAAGTCACCGGCATCACCCACGACTCCCGGGCCGTACGTCCGGGGGACGTGTACGCGGCGCTGCCGGGTGCCCGTCTGCACGGTGCCGACTTCACCGCCCAGGCCGCCGGTCTCGGCGCCGCCGCGATCCTCACCGACCCGTCGGGCGCCGAACGCGCCGCGGCCACCGGACTCCCGGTGCTGGTCACCGAGGATCCGCGCGGCCGGATGGGCGAACTCGCCGCCGAGATCTACGGCCACCCCGGCACCGGCCTGCTCCAGATCGGCATCACCGGAACATCCGGCAAGACCACGACCGCCTACCTCGTCGAGGGCGGCTTCCGCGGCGCCGGACGCAGTACGGGCCTCATCGGCACCGTGGAGATGCGGATCGGCGACGAGCGCATCAAGTCCGAGCGCACCACTCCTGAAGCCACGGATCTGCAGGCCCTGTTCGCCGTCATGCGCGAACGCGGCGTGGACGCGGTGACGATGGAGGTGTCCAGCCACGCCCTGGTGCTCGGCCGGGTCGACGGCTGCGTCTTCGACGTCGCGGTCTTCAACAACCTGAGCCCGGAGCACATGGAGTTCCACTCCGGCATGGAGGACTACTTCCAGGCGAAGGCCCGGCTGTTCACCCCGCAGCGCAGCAGGCAGGGAGTCGTCAACTACGACGACGAGTACGGCCGCAGGCTGATCACCGAGGCCTCCGTCCCGGTCACCACGTTCTCCGCCGAGGGCCACCCCGACGCCGACTGGCGCGCCGAGGACGTCGAGGTGGGCCAGCTCGGCTCCACCTTCACCGTCGTCGGGCCCAAGGACGAGCGGGCCACGGCCAAGGCCCCGCTGCCCGGCCCGTTCAACGTGGCCAACACCCTCGCGGCGATCGTCACCCTCGCCGTGGCCGGGATCGACCCGCAGACCGCGGCCGACGGCGTCGCCGCCGTGCCCGGCGTGCCCGGCCGGCTGGAACGGGTGGACGCCGGCCAGCCGTACCTCGCGCTCGTCGACTACGCGCACAAGACCGATGCCGTCGAGTCGGTGCTGCGCTCCCTGCAGAAGGTCACCGAGGGCAAACTGCACATCGTCCTCGGCTGCGGCGGCGACCGCGACACCACCAAACGCGGCCCGATGGGCGCGGCCGCGGCCCGGCTCGCCGACACCGCCGTGCTGACCTCCGACAACCCCCGCTCCGAGGACCCCCTCGGGATCCTCGCCGCCATGCTCGCGGGCGCGGCCGAAGTGCCCGTGCACGAACGCGGTGACGTCCTGGTCGACGCCGACCGGGCCGCCGCCATCGCGGCCGCCGTCGGACGCGCCGGCCCCGGGGACACCGTGCTCATCGCCGGCAAGGGCCACGAGCAGGGCCAGGACGTCCACGGAGTGGTGCGCCCCTTCGACGACCGGGTGGTCCTGCGCACAGCCATCGAGCGGTCCCTGGGACACGAGAACGCCACCCACCGTGCCCCCACCCACGAGAACAACAGTCAGGGATGACCAAGTGATCGCCCTTTCACTCGCCGAGATCACCGAAATCGTCGGCGGGCAGTCGTACGACATACCGGATCCGGCGGTAACCGTCAGCGGGCCCGTCGTCATCGACTCCCGGGAGGTGAAGCAAGGCAGCCTCTTCGTCGCGTTCGCCGGTGAACGCGTCGACGGCCACGACTACGCGCAGCGTGCCGTGGAGGCGGGCGCGGCAGTCGTCCTGGCCGCCCGTCCCGTCGGCGTCCCCGCGATCGTCGTCGACGACGTGGTGGCGGCGCTCGGCGCGCTCGCCCGCGCCGTCGTCGGGCGCCTCGGCACCACCGTCGTCGCCCTCACCGGATCCGCCGGCAAGACCTCCACCAAGGACCTGATCGCCCAGCTCCTGGAGCGCAAGGGCCCCACCGTCTACCCGGCAGGCAACCTCAACAACGAGATCGGTCTGCCGCTCACCGCACTGCGCGCCACCGAGGAGACCCAGCACCTGGTCCTCGAAATGGGTGCCCGCTACATCGGCGACATCTGTTACCTCACCGGGCTCGTCCCGCCTCGGATCGGCCTCGTCCTCAACGTCGGCACCGCGCACATCGGCGAATTCGGCGGACGCGAGCAGATCGCCCAGGCCAAGGGCGAGATGGTCGAGTCCCTCCCTGCGGACGGCCTCGCCGTCCTCAACGCCGACGATCCGCTCGTCCGCGCCATGACCTCCCGGACCAAGGCCCGGGTGCTGCTCTTCGGTGAAGCCGCGGATGCGGACGTACGGGGTGAGAACGTCCGTCTCACCGAGGACGGACGCCCCGCCTTCAGGCTCCACACACCCACCGGGTGCAGCGATGTGACCATGCGCCTGTACGGTGAGCATCACGTGTCGAACGCGCTCGCCGCGGCCGCCGTCGCCCATGAGCTGGGCCTGTCCGCAGACGAGATCGCCGTGGCGCTCTCCGAGTCGGGCACCCTCTCCCGCTGGCGCATGGAGGTCACCGAGCGTCCGGACGGCGTGACGTTCGTCAATGACGCCTACAACGCCAACCCCGAATCCATGAAGGCCGCGCTGCGCGCGCTGGCCGCCATGGGGAAGGGGCGTCGTACGTGGGCGGTGCTCGGCCAGATGGCCGAGCTCGGCGACGCCTCGCTCACCGAGCACGACGCGGTCGGACGGCTTGCCGTCCGGCTCAACGTCAGCAAGCTCGTCGCGGTCGGGGGCAGAGAAGCCTCCTGGCTGCAACTGGGCGCATACAACGAGGGTTCGTGGGGTGAGGAGTCGGTGCATGTGTCCGACGCACAGGCTGCCGTCGACCTGTTGCGCAGTGAACTGCGCCCGGGAGACGTCGTGCTGGTGAAGGCGTCCCGGTCGGTCGGCCTGGAGCAGGTTGTCAGTGCACTGCTGGACAACGCGACCGAGGGTGAGGTCTCCGGCCGATGAGGCAGATCCTCTTCGCGGGGGCCATCGGGCTCTTCCTGACCCTGGTCGGTACCCCGCTGCTGATCAAGCTGCTGGCCCGCAAGGGATACGGGCAGTTCATCCGGGACGACGGCCCTCGCACCCACGGATCGAAGCAGGGCACGCCCACCATGGGCGGCATCGCCTTCATCCTGGCGACGATCATCGCGTACCTCCTGGCCAAGGTGATCACCGGCGAGGACATGCGCTTCTCCGGTGTCCTGGTCCTCTTCCTGATGGCCGGCATGGGGCTCGTCGGCTTCCTCGACGACTACATCAAGATCGTCAAGCAGCGTTCGCTGGGTCTGCGGGCCAAGGCCAAGATGGCCGGCCAGCTGATCGTCGGCATCGCCTTCGCGGTGCTCTCGCTCCAGTTCGCCGACGTCCGCGGCAACACCCCCGCCTCCACCAGGCTCTCGTTCGTCGAGGACTTCGGCTGGTCGATCGGCCCGGTGCTGTTCGTGCTCTGGGCACTCTTCATGATTCTCGCCATGTCCAACGGCGTGAACCTGACGGACGGTCTGGACGGCCTGGCCACCGGCGCGTCGGTGATGGTCTTCGGTGCCTACACCTTCATCGGGCTCTGGCAGTTCCAGGAGTCCTGTGCCAACGCGTCCACGCTCACCAACCCGAGCGCCTGCTTCGAAGTACGAGATCCACTCGACCTCGCGGTCGTGGCCTCCGCACTCATGGGCTCCTGCTTCGGCTTCCTGTGGTGGAACACCTCGCCCGCAAAGATCTTCATGGGCGACACCGGCTCGCTCGCCCTCGGCGGCGCGCTCGCCGGTCTGGCGATCTGCTCCCGCACGGAGTTCCTGATGGCGGTGCTCGGCGGCCTCTTCGTGATGATCACGATGTCCGTCGTCATCCAGGTCGGCTCGTTCAAGATGACCGGCAAGCGCGTCTTCCGGATGGCACCGCTCCAGCACCACTTCGAACTCAAGGGGTGGTCCGAAGTCCTTGTCGTGGTCCGCTTCTGGATCATCCAGGGCATGTGCGTGATCGTCGGCCTCGGCCTCTTCTACGCAGGATGGGCAGCCAAGAAGTGAGCAACGTGGACTGGCAGGGCAAGCACGTCACGGTCGCCGGACTCGGGGTCTCCGGGATCCCGGCGGCCCGGGTGCTGCACGGCCTCGGCGCCGTCGTCACCGTGGTCAACGACGGGGACGACGAGCGCTCCCGCGGCCAGGCCGCGGAGCTGGAGGCGCAGGGCATCACCGTGCGCCTCGGCGACGGGGCCACCCTGCCGAAGTCCACCGAGCTCATCGTCACCACCCCGGGCTGGAAGCCCGACAAGCCGCTCTTCGCCGCAGCCGCCGAGGCGGGCGTCCCGGTCTGGGGCGACGTCGAACTGGCCTGGCGGCTGCGCGGACCCGGTGCCGCCCCCTGGCTGGCGGTCACCGGCACCAACGGCAAGACGACGACGGTACGGATGCTCGCCTCGATCCTGGAGGCCGCGGGTCTGCGCACCGCCGCCGTCGGCAACATCGGGGTCTCGCTCCTGGACGCGGTCCTCGGCGAGGAGACGTACGACGTCCTGGCCGTCGAGCTCTCCAGCTACCAGTTGCACTGGTCGCCCTCGCTGCGCGCCCACTCCGCGGCCGTCCTCAACCTGGCCCCCGACCACCTCGACTGGCACGGTTCCATGGAGGCGTACGTCGCCGACAAGGGCCGGATCTACGAGGGCAACACCGTTGCCTGCGTCTACAACGTGGCGGACCCGGCCACCGAGGACCTGGTGCGCGAGGCGGACGTGGAGGAGGGCTGCCGGGCGATCGGCTTCACGCTCGGCACCCCCGGGCCCTCCCAGCTCGGGGTCGTCGACGGCATCCTCGTCGACCGCGCCTTCGTGACGAACCGGCAGAAGCAGGCCCAGGAGCT
Source organism: Streptomyces sp. NPDC005761 (assembly GCF_040630635.1). Lineage (NCBI taxonomy): Bacteria > Bacillati > Actinomycetota > Actinomycetes > Kitasatosporales > Streptomycetaceae > Streptomyces > Streptomyces sp. NPDC005761. The sequence goes on from NZ_JBEXXX010000004.1 coordinate 65,902, forward strand.
CGCCGAGGTCGCGGACGTGAACCCGCCCGCCCCGCACAACATCGCCAACGCCCTCGCGGCCGCGGCGCTGGCCCGGGCCTTCGGTGTCGAGCCCGCCGCCGTGCGCGACGGGCTGCGGGCCTTCCGCCCGGACCCGCACCGCATCGAGCACGTCGCGGAGGTCGGCGGAGTCACCTACATCGACGACTCCAAGGCCACCAACACCCATGCCGCCGAGGCGTCCCTGGCCGCCTACGACCCGATCGTCTGGATCGCCGGCGGCCTGGCCAAGGGCGCCGCCTTCGACGAGCTGGTGGCCGGCTGCGCGGCGCGCCTGCGGGGTGTCGTGCTGATGGGAGCCGACCGGGCCCTCATCCGCGAAGCCCTCGCGCGACACGCGCCCGAGGTCCCGGTGACCGACCTCGACCGGACCGACACTGGGGCGATGTCGGAGGCGGTCCGCGAGGCGGCACGGCTCGCCCGGCCGGGAGACACCGTACTGATGGCTCCGGCCTGCGCCTCGATGGACATGTTCGTCAATTACAACAAGCGGGGCGAGGCCTTCGCGGACGCCGTCCGCACGCTCGCCGCCGAGAGCGCCTGACGGGCCCGGCCTGAGCGCCGTACGGTCCCGGAGCACCCGGGTACGGACGGTTGTGCCGGGGCCCGGGCCCCGGCTCCGAAGCCCCGGGCACGAGCAGTGGAGGGGACAGGGACCATGCCGGCCGAAGAGAGCTCTGCCGCACGCCGCGGGGGCCGCTCACGGGCGACCCCGGCGATCAGCCGGGCGCTCCACTCGCCCCTCCTCGCCGCCGGGGGCGCACCGCTCCCCACCGGTCTCGCACTGCGCGTGCGGCCCGCAGCGGGCGCCCGACGGCCCTCTGCGGCGCGCTCCAGAACCTCCGGCGGCCCCCGCTCGCCCCGGGGCGGCGGGGCGCGGCGGCTGTACGAGCAGGCGCGCCGGGCGTGGGACCGCCCGCTGACCGCGTACTACCTGATCCTGGGTGCCGGGCTGCTCATCACCGTGCTCGGCCTCGTGATGGTGTACTCCGCCTCGATGATCAAGGCGCTGGAGCTCGGCAAGCCGGGCACGTACTTCTTCCGCAAGCAGTTCCTCGCCGCCGTCATCGGGGCCGGGCTCATGGCGGCCGCTGCCCGGATGCCCGTCAAACTGCACCGGGCCCTGTCCTACCCCCTGCTGATGGGCGCCGTCTTCCTGATGGTGCTGGTCCAGGTGCCGGGGATAGGGATGTCGGTCAACGGCAACCGGAACTGGCTCTACCTGGGCGGCCCCTTCCAGCTCCAGCCCAGTGAGTTCGGCAAGCTGGCCCTCGTCCTGTGGGGGGCCGACCTGCTCGCCCGCAAACAGGACAAACGGCTGCTGACCCAGTGGAAGCACATGCTCGTCCCCCTGGTTCCGGTCGCCTTCATGCTGCTCGGACTGATCATGCTCGGCGGTGACATGGGCACTGCGATCATTCTCACCGCCGTCCTGTTCGGACTGCTCTGGCTGGCCGGAGCGCCGACCCGGCTGTTCGCCGGAGTGCTCGCCTCCGCCGGTCTGATCGCCTTCCTGCTGATCAAGACCAGCCCGAACCGGATGTCCCGCCTCGACTGCATGGGCGCCAGCGAGCCGGGCCCCGGAGGCTCGTGCTGGCAGGCCGTGCACGGCATCTACGCCCTGGCGTCCGGCGGATGGTTCGGATCCGGGCTCGGTGCAAGTGTGGAAAAGTGGGGTCAACTGCCTGAACCTCACACCGACTTCATCTTCGCCATCACAGGGGAGGAACTGGGGTTGGCGGGGACGCTGTCGGTACTCGCCCTCTTCGCGGCTCTAGGCTATGCGGGTATCCGCGTGGCCGGACGCACGGAGGACCCCTTCGTGAGGTACGCAGCGGGAGGTGTGACCACCTGGATCACGGCCCAGGCCGTGATCAACATCGGTGCGGTGCTCGGCCTGCTGCCGATCGCCGGTGTCCCGCTCCCGCTGTTCTCCTACGGGGGGTCGGCCCTGTTGCCGACCATGTTCGCTGTCGGGTTGCTGATCGCGTTCGCGCGAGCGGATCCCGCCGCGAAGGCGGCCCTGGCCATGCGGAGGCCCGGGGTGAGATGGAAGACGATGAGACGGCGCGTCAAGAAGCGTCCGTCCGGAGAGCGGTGAATTTCGGTGCATGTCGTACTCGCCGGTGGGGGGACCGCCGGCCACATCGAGCCCGCGCTTGCCCTCGCGGACGCACTGCGCAGGCAGGACCCGAGCGTGGGAATCACCGCTCTGGGCACGGAGCGCGGACTCGAGACCAGGCTCGTACCCGAGCGGGGGTACGAACTCGCCCTGATCCCGGCCGTACCGCTGCCGCGCAAACCCACCCCTGAACTCATCACCGTCCCGGGCAGGCTGCGCGGCACCATCAAGGCCGCCGAGCAGATCCTGGAGCGCACCAAGGCGGACTGCGTGGTCGGCTTCGGCGGCTACGTGGCGCTGCCCGGCTACCTGGCGGCCAAGCGCGCCGGGGTGCCGATCGTGGTGCACGAGGCCAACGCCCGGCCGGGCCTCGCCAACAAGATCGGTTCGCGGTACGCGCACGGGGTCGCCGTCTCCACCCCCGACAGCAAGCTCCGGGGTGCCCGCTACATCGGCATCCCGCTGCGCCGCACCATCGCCACGCTGGACCGGGCCCGGGTCCGCCCCGAGGCGCGCGCCGCCTTCGGCCTCGACCCCAACCTGCCGACGCTGCTGGTCTCCGGAGGCTCGCAGGGCGCCCGCCACCTCAACGAGGTGGTCCAGCGGGTCGCGCCGCTGCTCCAGCGCTCCGGGATCCAGATCCTGCACGTCGTCGGTCCCAAGAACGAAATGCCGCGCGTCGACAACATGCCCGGGATGCCGCCCTACATCCCGGTACCGTACGTGGACCGGATGGATCTCGCGTACGCCGCGGCCGACATGATGCTCTGCCGCGCGGGCGCGATGACCGTCGCCGAACTCTCCGCCGTCGGGCTCCCCGCCGCGTACGTCCCGTTGCCGATCGGCAACGGCGAACAGCGGCTCAACGCCCAGCCGGTGGTCAACGCCGGCGGCGGACTGCTGGTGGACGACGCGGCGCTCACCCCCGAGTGGGTGCAGGGCAACGTCCTCCCGGTGCTTTCGGATCCGCACCGGTTGTACGAAATGTCCCGGGCCGCCGCCGAGTTCGGCCGCCGGGACGCCGACGATCTGCTGGTCGGCATGGTGTACGAGGCGATCGCCGCACGCCGCGGCGCGTGAGGCGGACGGGTCCGGGGGCGGCGCCCCCGGACCCGGCATAAGGAGCGAGCGTGGCCGGACCGACGACCGCCCAGCGCGGTGCAGGGCAGCAGAACGACACCCCGGACCGCCCGCCGCGCCCGCGGGCGGAGGGGCGCCGCATGTCCCGGCGCACGCTCGTGATCGTGATCGCCGCCGCCGTGCTGCTGCTCGGTTCCGGCGCCGTGTGGGCGCTCTACGGCTCCTCCTGGCTCCGCGCCGAGAAGGTCCGGATCACCGGTGTCGACGTACTGACTCCGGCCGAGGTGGAGGCTGCGGCGGCGGTGCCGATGGGTGCCCCGCTGATCTCCGTCGACACGGACGCCGTCGCCGCGAGGTTGCGCCAGAAGTTGCCTCGTATCGACTCGGTGGATGTCGTACGGTCATGGCCGCACGACATCGGACTTAAGGTGACCGAACGACAGCCGGTCCTGTTGGTGAAAAAGGGTGGAAAATTCATCGAAGTGGACGCCGAAGGCGTGCGCTTCGCCACGGTGGACAAGGCTCCCGGGCGGGTACCCCTGCTGGAACTGACACCCGGTCAGTCCGCAAGCCGGCTCCGGTTCGGCAGTGACCGGCTGGTGCGGGAAGCGGTCCGGGTCGCCGGCGATCTCCCGGATGCCGTCGCCAGGGAGACCCGCATCGTGCGAGTCATCTCGTACGATGCGGTCAGCCTGGGGCTCACCGGAGGCCGCACGGTGATCTGGGGGAGCAGTGAAGAAGGTGTGGTGAAGGCGAGAGTCCTCACCGCTCTCATGAAAGCTGCTCCCAAAGCAGGACACTTCGACGTGAGTGCACCCACCGCTCCGGCGGTGTCGGGTAGTTGACGCACATTTGGCCTGGCCAGCACCCTGGTTGGTCAGCGCTACGGGTGATCACATAGGGTGAAAAGAAAAACGGGAGGTTCGGCGTGTTCGTTGAACGTGCGCCACTTGTCGACTTAGTGTCCTGTTCGGAAGAGTCCATGAAGCAGACACACTGGTAACCCTAAACTTCAACGTTAGGGTTTGGGTCGGCGTTCGGACCGTCCCAATCGGCATCCGTCGTCGCGGCGGGACTACCGCCAAGCGACGACACGTAACTCGAGGCGAGAGGCCTTCGACGTGGCAGCACCGCAGAACTACCTCGCAGTCATCAAGGTCATCGGTGTCGGCGGCGGTGGTGTCAATGCCATCAACCGAATGATCGAGGTCGGTCTCAAGGGCGTCGAGTTCATCGCGATCAACACGGATGCGCAAGCCCTGTTGATGAGCGACGCCGACGTCAAGCTCGACGTCGGTCGTGAACTCACCCGCGGCCTCGGCGCCGGGGCGAACCCGGCCGTCGGTCGTAAGGCGGCAGAGGACCACCGTGAAGAGATCGAGGAGGTCCTCAAGGGGGCCGACATGGTCTTCGTCACCGCAGGAGAAGGCGGCGGCACCGGCACCGGTGGCGCACCCGTCGTCGCCAACATCGCGCGCTCGCTCGGCGCCCTGACGATCGGCGTGGTCACCCGCCCGTTCACTTTCGAGGGCCGGCGTCGCGCGAACCAGGCGGAGGACGGCATCGCCGAACTCCGCGAAGAGGTCGACACCCTCATCGTCATTCCCAACGACCGGCTGCTGTCCATCTCGGACCGCCAGGTCAGCGTGCTCGACGCGTTCAAGTCGGCGGACCAGGTACTGCTCTCGGGCGTCCAGGGCATCACCGACCTCATCACCACCCCGGGTCTGATCAACCTCGACTTCGCCGACGTCAAGTCGGTCATGTCCGAGGCCGGATCGGCGCTCATGGGTATCGGCTCGGCCCGCGGCGACGACCGTGCGGTGGCCGCGGCGGAGATGGCGATCTCCTCGCCACTCCTGGAGGCGTCCATCGACGGCGCCCGCGGCGTCCTGCTCTCCATCTCCGGCGGCAGCGACCTCGGTCTCTTCGAGATCAACGAGGCCGCGCAGCTGGTGAGCGAGGCGGCACACCCCGAGGCGAACATCATCTTCGGTGCGGTCATCGACGACGCGCTCGGCGACGAGGTGCGGGTCACCGTGATCGCGGCGGGCTTCGACGGCGGACAGCCCCCGGCCCGCCGGGAGAACGTCCTCGGTGCGAACTCCACCAAGCGCGAGGAGCCGGCTCCGCCGGTCCGGGCCGCCGAGCCCGTGCGCCAGTCGAGCGGACTGGGTTCCGTGCCCCCGCGCGAGGAGCCCCCGGTCCAGGCCGAGCCGGTTCCGGTGGCTCATGAGAGCCACCTTCCGCCGGTCGCCCCGCCGCACGTCCCGCCGGCCCGTCCCTACCAGGACTCCCAGGCCGAAGAGCTGGACGTACCGGACTTCTTGAAGTGATAGGTCCGCACCACTCAGTGAGTCACAAGGATTCTGTTTCTTCGGACGGCGGCGCTCACTTCTCCTTCACCGACAGGTGGGGCGGGGTGAGCGCCGCTCCGTACGCGGAGCTCAACCTCGGCGGGGCGGTGGGTGACGACCCGGCCGCCGTCCTGGCCAACCGGGCCCTCGCCGCCCGGGCCCGCGGATTCGATCCGGCGCAGGTCGTCTGGATGAACCAGGTGCACGGGCGGGACGTCGCCGTCGTCGACGGCCCCTGGGGCGACACCGGCGCGATTCCCGCTGTGGACGCCGTGGTGACCGCGCGGCGCGGACTCCCGCTCGCCGTCCTCACCGCCGACTGCACCCCCGTACTGCTCGCCGACCCGGTCGCCGGAATCGTCGCAGCAGCACACGCGGGCCGTCCCGGGCTGGTTGCCGGAATCGTGCCCGCCGCGGTCGAGGCCATGATCGCAATCGGCGCGGACCCCGCCCGCATCACCGCCCGCACCGGCCCGGCCGTCTGCGGCCGGTGCTACGAGGTGCCGGCCGGCATGCGGGACGAGGTCGCCGCGGTGGTCCCCGCCTCGTGGTCCGAGACCAGCTGGGGCACCCCGGCGGTGGACGTGACCGCCGGAGTGCATGCGCAACTCGCGGACCTCGGCGTCACCGACCGGCAGGCGTCGCCCGTCTGCACCCTCGAATCGGGCGATCACTTCTCGTATCGGCGCGACCGCACCACCGGGCGGCTCGCCGGATATGTCTGGCTGGACGGATAGGGCATGACGGACCGTAAGGCGCAACTCACAGCAAATCTCGCACAGGTGGAGGAACGCATTGCTTCCGCCTGCGCCTCCGCCGGTCGCAAACGGGAAGAGGTGACTCTCATCGTGGTCACCAAGACCTACCCGGCGAGCGACGTGCGAATCCTGCATGAACTCGGTGCGCGCCACGTCGCGGAGAACCGTGACCAGGATGCGGCCCCCAAGGCCACCGAATGTGCGGATCTGTCCCTCACATGGCACTTTGTCGGCCAATTGCAGACGAACAAGGTCCGATCCGTGGCGAGTTATGCCGATGTCGTGCAGTCGGTGGACCGTACGAAGCTGGTGACCGCGCTCTCGGCCGCGGCCGGCCGCGGCGGGCGCGAACTCGGGTGCCTCATCCAGGTCGCGCTCGACGCGGAGAGCGGTGAGCGGGGGGAGCGCGGCGGTGTCGCCCCCGACGGGATCGAGGAGTTGGCCGACGCGGTCGCGTCGGCGCCCGGGCTCCGGCTGGACGGTCTGATGACCGTCGCGCCGCTCGCCGGGCCGTTCGCCGGAAGGCAACGGGCCGCGTTCGACCGGCTGATGGAATTCTCATCCCGGCTGCGCGGGAACCATCCGGCTGCGAACATGGTCTCTGCAGGGATGAGTGCGGACCTCGAGGACGCGGTTGCGGCCGGAGCGACACATGTGCGCGTCGGTACTGCGGTACTCGGAGTCCGACCCGGGCTCGGGTAACGTCGCCAAGCAAGTCGGACCACAGCAGAAAATATGGTCATTACCCGCTATGGCGGGCAGGCCACAGTGGATCGCGGGCACTTGGTGACAGATGCCGATCCACCACAGAGCGGAGGACTCAGAGCATGGCCGGCGCGATGCGCAAGATGGCGGTCTACCTCGGCCTCGTGGAGGACGATGGGTACGACGGTCCGGGGTTCGACCCCGACGACGAATTCGAACCCGAGCCGGAGCCCGAACGCGACCGGCGTCGGCACCAGCCCGCGCATCAGGTGGAGCGGGAGCGGGACGAACCGGTACGAGTGGTGCAGCCTCCGGCGCAGCGGGAGCCGGTTCAGATTCCGGCGGAGAGAGAGCGACCCGCCCGAATCGCCCCCGTGGCATCCATCACACCTGAACGCCCGAACATGGAGAAGAACGCACCGGTGATCATGCCCAAGGTCGTGTCCGAGCGGGAGCCGTACCGCATCACCACGCTGCACCCCAGGACGTACAACGAGGCCCGTACCATCGGGGAACACTTCCGTGAGGGCACTCCGGTGATCATGAATCTCACGGAGATGGACGATACGGACGCAAAGCGACTTGTCGACTTTGCCGCGGGACTCGTCTTCGGTCTCCATGGCAGCATTGAACGAGTGACGCAGAAGGTGTTCCTGTTGTCGCCTGCTAACGTCGATGTCACGGCGGAGGACAAGGCCCGCATCGCAGAGGGCGGATTCTTCAACCAGAGCTGAGAACACGACACCGGGAACAACCCGGCCGCGAGGCCGGAGCTACGAGAGCCAGGGGAGAGGGAAGCGCGAGGATGGGCGTCGCACAAAGTGTTGTCTACATCGCGTTGATGTGTTTCCTCATCGTGCTGATTTTCCGGCTGGTCATGGACTACGTCTTCCAGTTCGCACGTTCATGGCAGCCGGGCAAGCCGATGGTGGTCGTCCTTGAGGCCACTTACACAGTCACCGATCCACCGCTGAAGCTCCTGCGGCGGTTCATCCCGCCGCTGCGTCTCGGGGGCGTGGCACTCGACCTGTCCTTCTTCGTTCTGATGATCATCGTTTCCATCCTGATCAGCATCGTGACCAGGCTGTGAGCGATACGGTCCTGCCGACTGCCGACGACTACGTAGAGGTGAAGAAGAGATGCCGCTGACCCCCGAGGACGTGCGGAACAAGCAGTTCACGACGGTCCGCCTCCGAGAAGGCTATGACGAGGACGAGGTCGATGCCTTCCTCGACGAGGTCGAGTCCGAGCTGACCCGCCTGCTCCGTGAGAACGAGGACCTGCGCGCCAAGCTGGCCGCCGCCACGCGTGCCGCCGCGCAGAACCAGCAGCAGCAAGGTATGCGCAAGCCGGAGCCGCAGGACCGGCCCGGTGCACCTGTGCCCGCCGCCATATCTGGTCCGCCGGTCCAGCAGCAGCCCCCGCAGATGGGTCCGCCCCAGCTGCCCGGTGGAGCTCCTCAGCTGCCGGCCGGTCCCAGTGGCCACGGCCCCCAGGGTCCGCACGGCCCCGGTCCGCAGGGCCCGCACGGCCCCGGCCCGATGCAGGGCGGTCCCATGGGCGGACCGATGGGTGGCCCCATGGGCGGTCACAACCCGCAGCAGCAGATGCAGCAGATGCAGCAGCAGCAGCCGCCGCAGATGCAGCAGGGCCCCGGTGGCGACAGTGCCGCCCGTGTCCTCTCCCTGGCGCAGCAGACCGCCGACCAGGCGATCGCGGAGGCCCGTTCCGAGGCCAACAAGATCGTCGGTGAGGCGCGCAGTCGTGCCGAGGGCCTGGAGCGGGACGCGCGTGCCAAGGCGGACGCGCTGGAGCGGGACGCGCAGGAGAAGCACCGCGTGGCGATGGGCTCGCTGGAGTCGGCCCGCGCGACGCTGGAGCGCAAGGTCGAGGACCTGCGTGGCTTCGAGCGCGAGTACCGGACCCGTCTGAAGTCCTACCTGGAGAGCCAGCTGCGTCAGCTGGAGACCCAGGCCGACGACTCGCTGGCTCCGCCGCGGACGCCGGCGGCCGCTTCGCTGCCGCCGTCGCCTTCGCTGGCCCCGGCCGGTGCCGGTGCCATGGGTCACACCATGGGCGGCAACCACGGCGGACACGGCAACCAGCAGATGGGCGGCAACCCGTCCATGGGCGGTGGGCCGTCCTACGGGGGCCAGCAGCAGATGTCGCCGGCGATGACCCAGCCGATGGCACCGGTGCGGCCGCAGGCGCCGCAGCCGATGCAGCAGGCGCCGTCGCCGATGCGTGGGTTCCTGATCGACGAGGACGACAACTGAGCGGTTCGCGCTCGCTGAGCGCGTAGCCGTCGGCAGGCTGAGGGCCGGGCCCCGGGGATTCCCCGGGGCCCGGCCCTTTGCCGTGGCCCGGGGGCCGGTCCTTTGCCTTGGGCCGTGGGCCGGTGGCCGGTCCTTTGCCGTGGGCCGGGGGCCGGTGGCCGGTCCTTTGCCTTGGGCCGGGGGCCGGGGGCCGGTCCGGGGCCGCTGCGCGGGGCCCCGTTCCCCTACCCGCCCCTTCCCGTAACCGGAGCTCCGCCCCGGACCCCGCTCCTCAATCGCCGGAGGGGCTGGATTGGCGCCCTCGCCTGAGGGGCTGGGGGCCCCTTCCGGGGGGAAGGCAGGGCTTGATCGTGCGGGGGCTGGGATGGGGCCCTCGCCGGAGGGGCTGGAGCGGCAGGCTTGATTGTGCGTGGGAACAGCTGAGGGCCCGGCCGGATACGTTCCGGCCGGGCCCTGTGCGTGCTGCTGGTTACCGCTCCGTCTTGCGGAGGCGGAACGTGAGGGACAGGCCCTCGTCCTCGAAGGGCTCGCCGTAGGACGCGTCCGCCTCGCCCTGCGCGTAGTCCAGGGCCAGGACCTCGTCCGCGATGAGCGACGCGTGCTCGGTCAGGGCCTCGGCCGTCGCGGGGGACGTGGACGTCCAGCGGACGGCGATGCGGTCCGCCACGTCCAGGCCGCTGTTCTTGCGCGCCTCCTGGATCAGGCGGATCGCGTCACGGGCCAGGCCCGCACGCCGAAGCTCCGGGGTGATCTCCAGGTCCAGGGCGACCGTCGCGCCCGAGTCGGACGCGACCGACCAGCCCTCGCGCGGGGTCTCCGTGATGATGACCTCGTCGGGGGACAGGGTGACCTGCTCCCCGTCGACCTCGACCGACGCCGTACCCTCGCGCAGCGCCAGTGAGAGCGCCGCCGCGTCCGCGTTCGCGACGGCCTTCGCCACCGCCTGGACGCCCTTGCCGAAGCGCTTGCCGAGCGCCCGGAAGTTCGCCTTCGCCGTCGTGTCGACCAGCGAGCCGCCTACCTCGGAGAGGGAGGCCACGGAGGCGACGTTCAGCTCCTCCGTGATCTGGCCGTGCAGTTCGGGGGAGAGCGCCTCGAAGCCCGAGGCGGCGACCAGGGCGCGCGACAGCGGCTGGCGGGTCTTGACGCCCGACTCGGCACGCGTGGCGCGCCCCAGCTCGACCAGGCGGCGGACCAGGGCCATCTGCGTGGAGAGGTCCGGGTCGATGGCCGACAGGTCCGCCTGCGGCCACGTGGAGAGGTGCACCGAGGCGGGAGCGTCGGATGTGACCGGCGCGACGAGGTCCTGCCAGACCCGCTCGGTGATGAACGGGGTCAGCGGGGCCATCAGCCGGGTGACCGTCTCGACGACGTCGTGCAGGGTGCGCAGAGCCGCCTTGTCGCCCTGCCAGAAGCGGCGGCGGGAGCGGCGTACGTACCAGTTGGACAGGTCGTCGACGAACGCGGAGAGCAGCTTGCCGGCGCGCTGGGTGTCGTAACCCTCCAGCGCCTGGGTGACCTGGTCCACCAGGGCGTTGAGCTCGCTCAGCAGCCAGCGGTCCAGGACCGTGCGGTCGGCCGGTGCCGGGTCGGCGGCCGAGGGGGCCCAGTTCGACGTACGGGCGTACAGGGCCTGGAAGGCGACCGTGTTCCAGTACGTGAGGAGCGTCTTGCGGACGACCTCCTGGATCGTGCCGTGTCCGACCCGGCGGGCCGCCCACGGCGAACCTCCGGCGGCCATGAACCAGCGGACCGCGTCGGCGCCGTGCTGGTCCATGAGCGGGATCGGCTGGAGGATGTTGCCCAGGTGCTTGGACATCTTCCGGCCGTCCTCGGCGAGGATGTGGCCCAGGCACACCACGTTCTCGTACGACGACTTGTCGAAGACGAGGGTGCCGATCGCCATCAGCGTGTAGAACCACCCGCGCGTCTGGTCGATGGCCTCCGAGATGAACTGCGCCGGGTAGCGGCTCTCGAAGATCTCCTTGTTCTTGTACGGGTAGCCCCACTGCGCGAACGGCATCGAGCCCGAGTCGTACCAGGCGTCGATCACCTCGGGGACGCGGTACGCCTCCAGCTGGCAGTTCTCGTGCGAGCAGGTGAACGTGATCTCGTCGATGAACGGCCGGTGCGGATCGAGGCCGGACAGATCGGTGCCGGTGAGCTCGGTCAGCTCGGCGCGCGAGCCGACGCAGGTGAGGTGGTCGTCCTCGCAGCGCCAGATCGGCAGCGGTGTGCCCCAGTAGCGGTTGCGCGACAGGGCCCAGTCGATGTTGTTGTTCAGCCAGTCGCCGTACCGGCCGTTCTTGACCGAGTCCGGGAACCAGTTGGTCTTCTCGTTCTCCTCGAGGAGCCGGTCCTTGACCGCAGTCGTGCGGATGTACCAGGACGGCTGCGCGTAGTAGAGCAGCGCGGTGTGGCAGCGCCAGCAGTGCGGGTAACTGTGCTCGTACGGAACGTGCCGGAAGAGCAGGCCGCGGTTCCTGAGGTCTTCGGTGAGGGCCTCGTCGGCCTTCTTGAAGAAGACGCCGCCGACCAGCGGCACGTCCTCCTCGAAGGTGCCGTCGGGGCGGACCGGGTTGACCACCGGAAGGCCGTACGCCTTGCAGACCAGGAGGTCGTCGGCGCCGAAGGCGGGGGACTGGTGGACCAGACCCGTACCGTCCTCGGTCGTCACGTACTCGGCGTTGACGACGTAGTGGGCGGGCTCCGGGAACTCCACCAGGGCGAACGGGCGCTCGTACGTCCAGCGCTCCATCTCGCGGCCCGTGAACGACGGGCCGGTCAGCTCCCAGCCCTCGCCCAGCGCCTTCTCGACGAGCGGCCGGGCGACGACGAGCTTCTCCTCGCCGTTCGTCGCGACGACGTACTCGACCTCGGGGTGCGCGGCGACGGCCGTGTTGGAGACCAGGGTCCAGGGGGTCGTCGTCCAGACCAGGAGGGCCGCCTCACCGGCCAGCGGGCCGGAGGTCAGCGGGAAGCGCACGAAGACCGAGGGGTCGACGACCGTCTCGTAGCCCTGGGCCAGCTCGTGGTCCGAGAGGCCGGTGCCGCAGCGCGGGCACCAGGGGGCGACGCGGTGGTCCTGGACCAGCAGGCCCTTGTTGAAGATCTCCTTCAGGGACCACCACACGGACTCGACGTACTCGGGATCCATCGTGCGGTACGCGTCGTCGAGGTCGACCCAGTAGCCCATCCGGGTCGTGAGCTCGGTGAAGGCATCGGTGTGCCGGGTCACGGACTCGCGGCACTTGGCGTTGAACTCGGCGATGCCGTACGCCTCGATGTCCTTCTTGCCGTTGAAGCCGAGCTCCTTCTCGACCGCGAGCTCGACCGGCAGACCGTGGCAGTCCCAGCCGGCCTTCCGGCCGACGTGGTAGCCCTGCATGGTGCGGAAGCGGGGGAAGACGTCCTTGAAGACGCGGGCTTCGATGTGGTGGGCGCCGGGCATGCCGTTGGCGGTGGGCGGGCCCTCGTAGAAGACCCACTCGGGGCGGCCCTCGGACTGTTCGAGACTCTGGCTGAAGACCTTGTTCTCGCGCCAGAAGTCGAGCACGGCGTGCTCCAGCGCGGGCAGGTCGACCTGGGCGGGTACCTGGCGGTACTGCGGCGATGTCATGTGCGGGCTTCCTCCGGCGGACGTCTTCCACTTCCGTCGGAGGGACGAGAACCGATGCCGGATCCCGCGGTACCACCCTCCTTGGCCCCGGGCATGCCGCCCGTGACCCCCTCATTGGGGTGCGATGCCGGTTCTACCGGCCTTGTACCCGTGGGCGCGGAGCCCACTGTCCAAAGCTTTCTTCCGGCGGCTCCGGGGTGATCTTCACGGCGCGCTCACCCCCGGGCTCCCACCGTCCCCGGGTCGCTCTGGGCTGCGTACGACGCTACTCGTCCCATCCATGCCTCTCGCTGCGGCCAGTGTACGGGCCCGGGGGAGCATCGGCCGACCGGATTTCCCGGGGGCCCGGCGTGACCCGAATGGCCAGACGGGGCGCACCGGGTCCCGGCGCCGTCCGGCGGGCGGCCGGAAGGCGGATTACCGGGCGGGGAGCTGGGCACAACGGTTTCAGGCGTGCGGTGATCCGGACACGGGGAGGGGCGATGCGGCGGCGTGCCCCGTTGCCGCGGGGCTGGGGTCGACTTATCGTCCCAGCACGACTCGCGAGCAAGATCACAATGTGTGAAGGGGCCGCGGCCATGGTGGCGAAGAAGACCGCCGCAGAGAAGACGGCGTCGGCGAGATCCACGGGCGCGGCAGCCGGGGAGACGACGGGAGAGACCGGCCGGGAGAGCACGTCCGGCGCGGACGCGCGGACCGGGCCGGAGCACACGGCCGCGAAGTCCACCGCGGCCGCCGAACCGACGGAGAAGACCACGAAGACGGCAGCCAAGAGGGCGGCCAAGAAGACGACGGCCAAGAAGGCGGCGGCGAAGAAGACCGCCACGACGAAGGGCGCCGCGAAGAAGACCGCCGCGGCGAAGAGGAACGCGGCCGGGAAGACCACGGCCGAGAAGGCTTCGAAGAAGGCCGCCGACGCGGCCACGGGGGCGGCCGAGGCCGCCGAGCAGACGGGAGCCCACACGGTGGTAGCCAAGAAGAGCGCGGCCAGGACCCGGCCGGCCGGACGGAGCACGGCACCCGTGCCCCCGGCGCGGGCAGCGGCGACGGCCCCGGGGGAGCTGGCCGTGCGGCCGGGAGAGGACCCCTGGACGCCGGAGGAGGTCGCGGCCGCGCGCACCGAGCTGACCGGCGAGATCACACGGCTGCGCAACGAGCTGGAGGCATCGGGGCTGGCGCTGGCCGGGCTGATGCGGGACTCCGGCGACGGAGCGGGTGACGACGAGGCGGACACCGGCACCAAGAACATCACCCGGGAGCACGAGATGTCGCTCGCCGCCAACGCCCAGGAGATGCTGGAGCAGACCGAGCGGGCACTGGCCCGGCTCGACGCGGGCACGTACGGACTCTGCGAGGTCTGCGGCAACCCGATCGGCAAGGCGCGGATGCAGGCGTTCCCCCGGGCCACCCTCTGTGTCGAGGACAAACAGAAGCAGGAGCGACGCGGCTGATCACCACCCGTGTGTCGTACCCTCGTCCTCAGTCGGGAACTAGGTTGAGGGACTCACGTGGCAGAGGCGGAGCGCATCATCGGTACGCCGGACATCCCTGAGGCTGAGGGACACGAAGGAGCCGAGCCGGAGCAGGCGGACGGGGGCGTGTCCCCGGAGGCCGCCGCGCCGGACGGACAGGACGCGGGGGACGGGGAAGCGACCGCCGACCGGTCGCCGGCCACGCGTCGGCGCCGGATCATCCTGCTCTTCTGCGTCGCCGTCCTCGCCTACCTGCTCGACCTCGGCAGCAAGATGCTCGTGGTGGCGAAGCTGGAGCACCAGGAGCCGGTCGAGATCTTCGGCGACTGGCTCAAGCTCGACGCGATCCGGAACGCGGGCGCCGCGTTCGGCCTCGGCGAGGCCTTCACGATCATCTTCACCATCATCGCGGCGACGGTCATCGTGGTGATCGCCCGGCTCGCGCGCAAGCTGTACAGCCTGCCGTGGGCGATCGCGCTCGGCCTGCTGCTCGGCGGCGCACTCGGCAACCTCACCGACCGCATCTTCCGTGCGCCCGGCGTCTTCGAGGGCGCGGTGGTGGACTTCATCGCCCCCGCGCACTTCGCCGTCTTCAACCTGGCGGACTCCGCGATCGTCTGCGGAGGCATCCTGATCGTGCTGCTCTCCTTCAAGGGCCTGGACCCCGACGGCACCGTGCACAAGGACTAGGCCGTGCAAGGCATACTCGACAGGTGAGTACGCAACCCGAGATCCGAACCCTGCCCGTACCCGATGGCCTGGAAGGCGAGCGTGTCGACGCCGCCATCTCCCGCATGTTCGGCTTCTCCCGCACCAAGGCCGCAGAGCTGGCCGCCGCCGGGAAGGTGCAGGTGGACGGTTCGGTGGTCGGGAAGTCCGAACGGGTGCGGGGTGGCGCCTGGCTGGAAGTGGAGATGCCCCAGGCTCCCGCTCCGGTACAGATCGTCGCCGAGCCCGTCGAGGGCATGGAGATCGTCCACGACGACGACGACATCGTCGTGATCATGAAGCCGGTCGGCGTCGCCGCGCATCCGAGCCCCGGCTGGACCGGCACCACCGTCATCGGCGGTCTCGCCGCGGCCGGGTACCGGATCTCGACCTCCGGCGCCGCCGAGCGCCAGGGCATCGTGCACCGGCTCGACGTCGGCACCTCCGGGCTGATGGTCGTCGCCAAGTCCGAGCGCGCCTACACACTGCTGAAGGCACAGTTCCGGGACCGGGTCGTCGACAAGAAGTACCACGCGCTGGTCCAGGGCCACCCGGACCCGATGAGCGGCACCATCGACGCCCCCATCGGACGGCACCCCACCCACGACTACAAGTGGGCCGTCGTCGCCGAGGGCAAGCCCTCCGTGACGCACTACGACCTGATCGAGGCGTACCGCGCCGCCAGCCTCCTGGACATCAAGCTGGAGACGGGCCGCACCCACCAGATCCGGGTGCACATGTCCGCCCACCGCCACCCCTGCGTCGGCGACCTGACCTACGGAGCCGACCCGACCATGGCCAAGCGGCTGGGCCTGACCCGGCAGTGGCTGCACGCGGTCCGGCTCGGCTTCGAGCACCCCTCGGACGGCAGCTGGGTGGAGTTCTCCAGCACCTACCCCGACGACCTCCAGCAGGCCCTCGACAGGATCGCGGCAGAGAGCGAATGACCGGATACGTCACCCGCACGGTCACCGGTGAGCAGGACCGTGCCGCCTGCTTCCAGATCCGCAAGGACGTCTTCGTCGGCGAGCAGAACGTGCCCGAGGAGATCGAGTACGACGCCTACGACGCGGACGCGGTGCACGTCATCGCCGTCGCCGCGGACGGCACGGCGCTCGGCACCGGCCGGCTGTTGCACGGTCCGGCGGTCGCGGCGAAGACCGGCGGCGATCCCACCGTCGGCTCGCTCGGCCGGCTCGCCGTGACCAAGGAGGCGCGCGGCCTCGGGGTCGGCGCGGCCCTGGTACGGGCCATCGAGGACGCCGCCCGCGCCCTCGGCCTGGCCGCCGTCGACCTGCACGCCCAGACACATGCGCTCGGCTTCTACGAGCGGCTCGGCTACGTGGCGTACGGCCCCGAATTCCCGGACGCCGGCATTCCGCACCGGGCGATGCGCCGCACCGTGGACGCGTAGGGCTCCCGCCCCGGTCGGGCCGGGAGCCCGGAGCCGGCAGCAGGGCCCGTTGTCCGGATTGCGGAGCCTGCATGGCAGGCTTGGGCCGAGGCCGGCCGGTCGCCGAGGCCGGCCCGGCGCGCTCCGGAAGGCACCTCGTGGATCAAATGGCCCTGCTGCTCCTGCTGTTGCTCGGAGCCGTGGTCACCGTGCCACTGGGAGACCGGCTCGGGCTTCCCGCGCCGGTGCTGATGACCCTCATGGGCGTCGTGATGGCCTTCCTCAGCTTCGTGCCGAACGTGGACATCCCGCCCGAGATCATTCTTCCCGCACTGCTGCCGCCCCTGCTCTACGCATCCGTGCAGCGCACCTCCTGGCGGCAGTTCGCCGCCAACAAACGGCCGATCTTCCTCCTGGCCGTGGCTCTGGTCTTCCTCACGACGGCGGCCGTCGCGGCGGTGGCCAACGCGGTCATTCCGGGACTGCCCGTCGCCGCAGCTGTCGCGCTGGGCGCGCTCGTCGCCCCGCCCGACCCGGTCGCGGCCACCGCGGTCGCCGGATCGGTCGGGCTGCCCCGCAGGCTCGTCTCCATCCTGGAGGGCGAGGGACTGTTCAACGACGTGACCGCCATCGTGCTCTACCACGTGGCGATCGCCGCGGCGGTCAGCGGCACGTTCTCGCTGCCCGAGGCCTTCGGGCTGCTGGGACTGTCCGCCGTCGTCGCCGTGGTGGTGGGTGCCTTGATCGGCTGGCTCACCATCAAACTCATGGGCCTGCTCGGGGATGCCACCCTCCAGGTGGGGCTCACCCTGCTGGTGCCGTTCGTCAGCTATGTGCTCGCCGAGGAGCTGATGGGCTCGGGCGTGCTCGCCGTGCTGACCACCGCTCTCTTCCTCGCCGAACACACCGCCGACGCCGACGACGTCCTCGGCCGGCTCACCGGCCGCACCTTCTGGGAAATCGTCGACACCCTCGTCACCGGTGTCGCCTTCGGGCTGATCGGACTCGAACTGCACAACGTCTTCGGGACCGCCGACGGCCGTGAACTGGAGATGGCCGGCTGGGCCCTCGCCGTCGTCGCCGTCGTCGTCGGCGTACGGCTGCTCTACCTGCTCCCCGCGACCTGGCTGGCCAAGCGGCTGCACACCCGCCGCGACGTCAGCGAGGAGATCCCGACGAGCTGGCGGGAGACCGTGATCATGTGGTGGGCCGGGATGCGCGGCGTGGCCTCCGTGGCCCTCGCGCTCGCCATCCCGCTGAAGACGGACGACGGGAAGCCGTTCCCCGGCCGCGACGAGATCGTGTTCGTCGCCTTCGCCGTGATCATGGTCACCTTGGTCTTCCAGGGTCTGACCCTGCCCTGGCTGGTGCGCAGGCTGAGGGTCAAGGCGGACACCGATGCCGAGGAGGCGCTGGAGAAGGACCTCGCGATCCGCGCCGCCAAGGCGGCCAGACAGCGGCTCAAGGAGATCCAGGAGGTCGAGGAGTTCCCCGAGGACCTCGTGGAGCGCCTCCAGCGGCTGGCCTACGACGTGGGCGCGCGGATCAGCCCCGACATGGTCGACGACGAACGGCGCGAGGCGTACGCCCAGCGCGCCGAGCGGTTCAAGGCCGTCAGCCGCATCCAGCGCGAGATGATGTCGGCAGCCCGCCACGCGGTGCTCTCCGCGCGCAGCGAGGCCGGTGCGGATCCCGAGGTGGTCGACCGGGTGCTGCGGCAGCTGGACGTACGCAGCCTGCGCTGACCGTCCGGCCCGCGGCGCCGGGAGCTCAGCCGCGCCCGGTGCGCGGCGCCCTGCCCCAGCCCGCCGGCTTCGCCTCCTGGCCGTCCATGGTCACGGTCGGCCACATGTCGCCCGGCGCCAGCGTGGCGGGGGCCGTGGCGATCCGCGGCAGCGCGTACGGATGATGATCGCGAAGCCAGCCGATCAGCTGCTCCCGGACCGCGCAGCGAACCGTCCAGATGTCGTCCGCGTCCTTCGCCGTGACCACCGCGCGCACCTGGATAGTGGAGGGTGTGGTGTCGGTGACCGCCAGCGACCAGTCCCGCCCGTCCCAGGCGGCGCACTCGCCGAGGATGTCCCGCAGCTGCTCGCGCATGGCGGCGATCGGCGCCGCGTGGTCGAGGTGGAAGAAGACCGAGCCGGTCATCTGGATCCCGCCGCGCGACCAGTTCTCGAAGGGCTTGCTGGTGAAGTACGAGACCGGCATCGTGATCCGCCGCTCGTCCCAGGTCCGGACCGCGAGGAAGGTCAGAGTGATCTCCTCGATCGTGCCCCACTCACCGTCCACCACCACCGTGTCGCCGATCCGCACCATGTCGCCGAACGCGATCTGAAGGCCGGCGAAGAGATTGCCGAGCGTGGACTGGGCGGCGACACCCGCGACGATGCCGAGGACACCGGCCGAGGCCAGCATCGAGGTGCCGACGGTCTGCATGGCGGGGAACGTCAGGAGCATCGCGGCGACGGCGACGGTCGTCACGATCGCGATGACCACGCGCTGGATCAGGGTCACCTGCGTCCGCACCCGGCGCACCCGCGCCGGATCGCGGGTGCTCGCCGCGTAGCGCGCGTACACCGAGTCCACCACTGCCACGGCGACGCCCACCACCAGCCAGGCGGACGCCCCGATCAGGACCAGCGTCAGCAACTGCCCGATGCCCGTCCTGTGATCGCCGACGATGCTCAGCCCGGTATGGGTGTACGAGGCCCGCAGCAGCGCCGTGCCCAGCGTCAGCTGGAACGGGACCCGGCAGCGCCGCAGCAGACCCCACAGGGGGGTCTCGTGGTGCCGGCCGTCGGCACGCCTGAGCAGCAGGTCGAGCAGCCAGCCCACCACCAGGGTGATCACGGCGGAGCCGCCGAGGACGATCAGCGGCCGCAGTACGTTCTCCATCCTGTCGCTCTCCATGCTCTCGACGGTAAATGGCACCATGGGCCTCATGAACATCATGCTTTTCCACTCGACGTACGGTCTGCGCCCCGCGGTGCACGCGGCCGCCGACCGGCTGCGCGCCGCCGGGCATGAGGTGCACGTGCCCGATCTCTTCGAGGGGCACACCTTTGAGACCATCGAGGAGGGGCTCGCCTTCAAGGAGGAGACGGGCAAGGAGGAGCTGCTCAGGCGCGCGGTGCTGGCCGCGGCGCCCTACTCCGACCGCGGGCTGGTCTACGTGGGCTTCTCGCTCGGCGCGTCCGTCGCCCAGACGCTGGCGCTCGGGGACGCGAAGGCCCGCGGGCTGCTGCTGTTCCACGGCACGTCGGACATCGCCGAGAACGCCTCGGTGGACGAGCTGCCCGTCCAACTGCACGTCGCGGACCCCGATCCCTTCGAGACGCACGACTGGCTGAACTCCTGGTATCTGCAGATGCAGCGGACCGGCGCCGATGTCGAGGTCTACCGGTACCCCGGCGCGGGACACCTGTTCACCGACGCCGAGCTGCCGGACTTCGACCGGGCGTCGGCCGAGCTGGCCTGGAAGGTCGCGATCGGCTTCCTCGCCACCCTGTGAGTACGTGAAGGGGCCCCGCGCACGCTACGGCGCGGGGCCCTTCGACGTGACGGAGCGGGATCAGCCGCGGTACGCGGTCCAGCTGTCGCTCATCCGCTGCACCTGGCCGGCGGTGAACTGGTACATGCAGGAGTCGTACGTGTAGTCCATGAAGTTGTGGATCGGGTCGACGCCGGTCTTGTTGGCGCAGGTGTCGCGCCCGGTCGGGCACTCGAACGCGGCGCTCTTCTCCGCGGGGGTGTCGGAGACGTAGTCGCCGTTGCCGCTGCAGCCGCCCTGGAACGTGTGGTAGAGCCCCATCCAGTGGCCGACCTCGTGCGTCGCGGTGTCGCCCTCGTCGTAGTGGGCGGCCGAGCCGCCCGGCAGCGAGGCGTCCAGGATCACGACGCCGTCCATGGACGGGCTGGAGTTGTAGGAGCTGGGGAACGTCGCCCAGCCGAGCAGCCCGCCGCCGAGGTTGGCGGTGTAGACGTTGAGCGCGTTCTTGCCGCCCTTGCGCAGGGCGGTCTTCATGGACTTCTCGGCCGACGAGCCCGAGGAGAGGTTGTACCAGGAGGCGTTGTCCGTGTAGTCGGTGCCGGCCAGGGAGAACTGGAAGCCGGTGGGGGTGTTGCCCGTGCCCTGGCCGCTGTACGCGGAGTTCAGCACGCTCATCTGGCTGCTGATGGCGCCCGAGGTGAGCTTGCCCGTGGTGCCCGAGTGGATGACGTGGAAGTAGACCGGGATCGTCGCGCCGGCCGCGAGTGCGGAGCCGGTGACCCGGCGCTCGGCGACTCTCTGCTTCAGCTGCTTGTCGATGGCGGCGGCCTGGGAGGCGGTGAGCTCGTTGGGATCCGCGGCGTGCTGCGGGCCCGTGGGGCGGGACTGGCGGGCGGTGGCGCTGTCCGGGGTGCCGGCGCAGGCCTCGGCTGACGTGGCCGCGGTGGCCTTGCCGGGCGCGGCGGTGGCGCCGGAGGAGACGGTGAGGGGTGCCAGGGCCAGGGTTCCGGCCAGAACGGCGGTGCCGATCGCACGGTGGCGCATACGCGGGGATATACGGGCAAGAGTGCGCACAGGGTCTCCTAGCGGATGGGTGGGGGAGGGATTTCCTCACCCGCCGCCGGGAGATTACGTGGGCATGTCACATCCGGGGGAGAACTGATCCGGCCCAATCATTCGCGGTGCGAACCAGGACAACGGGAAGAAAATCTTCTGTCCGCAACGGAGTTTGAGACACGGGCGTCATGTCCCGGGTCGTTCCGGCGGCCGGTGTGTCCGCATTGGATCCATGCGGAACACCGGCCGCCGCGAGGCCGTCATGCGCCGGCAACACTTCGCGCCGTGGCCGGATCTGGACGGTCCGGTCCGCGAGGCGCACGCGAACGGGCAGGTGAACCCGGTGGGTTCACCTGCCCGTCGGCCGGGGCCGGGTGGATCAGGCCTTGAGCGCGGCGGTGATCGCGGTGTTGAAGTCCGCCACCGTCATCGGGGCGTTCTTCTCGTCCGAGCCGGTCAGCGTCTTGCCGTCCATCTTCAGCGTGGGGGTGCCCTGGACACCGCTCTTGTCGAACGTGGCGGACATCTTCATCGCCCAGGCGTCGTACGTGCCGTCCTTGACGTTCTTCTGGAAGCCGGCGTTGCCCTTCAGCGCGTCGACCGTGTCGGCGACCTTGATCAGGTACGCGTCGTCCTTGAACTTGTCCTCCGTCTCCTGCGGGTGGTACTTCGCGGAGTAGAGGGCGTACTTGTAGTCGAGGAAGGCCTCGGGGCTCACGTTCAGCGCGGCACCGAGGGCGCTCAGGGCGTTCTTCGAGCCCTCGCCGTTGTCACTGTTGTCGATGAACGTGGCACCGACGTACTTGACCTTGTACTTGCCGGCGTCGACGTCCTTGTGCACGGTCTCACCGACCGTCTGCTCGAACGTGGCGCAGATCGGGCAGCGGGAGTCCTCGTACAGCTCCAGCGTCTTCTTGGCGGTCGACTTGCCGACCACGACGGTCGTGCCGTTCTCGCCCGAGGTGTTCTTCGGCGCGGTGACGTTCTTGGCGTCACCGGCCTCGTCCCAGTGGCCGGGCTTGTTCAGCTGCATCACGCCGTAGGCGCCGCCGCCGATGATCGCGAGGGCGGCGACGACCGAGACGCCGACGACGACCTGGCGGCGGGTCTTGTCCTTCTTGGCCTGGCGCTCGCGCTCCTCGCGCAGCCGCTCGCGGGCGGCGGACTTGTTGGCCTGGCTGTTGCGCTTGCTCATGGTCGGTTCTCCGTGGGGTGCGTGGTCGTACGTCTCAGGGGACTCGTGTGCTCAGGCGATGGCGCAGGCCGAGCGCGGCGGTCCCCTCCGTCCCACGGAGTGCACCAGCAGGCGGGCGTGGGCCATCAGGTGCGGGCCGGCGCCCGGGGCGGGGGCCTCGAGGCCCACGGAGCGAGGGACCGCACCCGCCACGGCCACCGCGACCAGCAGCGGCCGGAAGGCCATCAGGGCGAACGCGCCCAGCAGCCCGGCGAGCGCCAGCTCACCGCGGTGCAGCCAGGCGGCGGCGAGCAGCCCGACCGTCACGTGCGCGGCCAGCAGCAGCCACGGCACCAGGGGGCCGGGCGATGCCAGCAGGGCGGCAGCGCCGTGACCGCCCGCCGTCACCGAGGCCAGCGGGGTGCCCACTTCGCCGACGCTGCCGAGCCCCGTCGTGCCGGTCCCGACGTCACCGCCACCGCACAGCACGTCCACGCCGACCGAGCGCAGCGGGCCCGCGATCGGGCCGCCCGCCGCGCCGTAACAGAGGTGCTGGCCGGTGGTGAACACGGTGTCGGCGGCCAGCTCCAGCGGCACCAGCAGTCCGGCGATGGCCCCGAAGCCGCGCTCCCGGCCGGCCAGCGCGTAGGCCGTCGCGAAGACGGCCCCGGCCAGCACGGCGACGAGGGTGAGCGGCAGCGGGACCCGGGAGAGCACCACGTGGGAGGCAGCGGAGAGCGTCACGACGAGCGCTGTGAAAAGCGCCGCGCGTACGACTCTGAGCTGTGTCCCGGAGATGTCCATCGTCAGGGAGTGTCGCATGCGAACCTGTAAGCCAGCCCTAAAGGGCCAGGGCGCTGTGGGAAGACTTACAGCCCCGGGATGCGGCCGTTGCGGAAGAGGTCCACGAAGATCTGGTGGTCCGCGCGCGCCCGGGCCCCGTAGCTGTGGGCGAAGTCCACCAGCAGGTCCCCGAAGCCCTCCTCGTCGGCCGCGATCGCCGCGTCGATCGCCCGCTCGGTGGAGAACGGCACCAGCGAATGGCCGCTCTCGTCGTCCGCCGCGGAGTGCATCGTCGCCGTCGCCCGTCCGAGGTCGGCGACCACCGCCGCGATCTCCTCGGGCTCGTCGATGTCCGACCAGTCCAGATCGACCGCGTACGGCGACACCTCGGCGACCAGCTGGCCGGCCCCGTCCAGCTCGGTCCAGCCCAGCCACGGGTCGGCGTGCGCCTGCAGGGCGCGCTGCGAGATCACCGTGCGGTGCCCCTCGTGCTGGAAGTAGCTCCGCACCGCGGCGTCCGTGATGTGCCGGGAGACGGCGGGGGTCTGCGCCTGCTTGAGGTAGATCACGACATCGTTCTCCAGGGCGTCGCTGTTGCCCTCCAGGAGGATGTTGTACGAGGGCAGCCCGGCCGATCCGATGCCGATCCCGCGCCGGCCGACGACATCCTTGACCCGGTAGGAGTCCGGGCGGGTCAGGCTCGACTCCGGCAGCGTCTCCAGGTAGCCGTCGAACGCCGCGAGGACCTTGTAGCGCGTCGCCGCGTCGAGGTCGATCGCGCCGCCGCCCTCCGCGAACCTGCGCTCGAAGTCACGGATCTCGGTCATCGAGTCCAGCAACGAGAACCGGGTGAGGGACCGGGCGACGCGCAGGGCGCCCAGGAGCGGCCCCTCGGCGGTGTCCAGCGTGAACGGCGGCACCTCGTCGTTCTTCGCGCCCGTCGCCAGCGCGTGGATCCGCTCGCGGTAGGCCGCGGCGTAGACCCGGACGAGCTCGGTGATCTGGTCGTCGCCCAGGGCCTTCGCGTAACCGACCAGGGCGACGGAGGCGGCGAAGCGCTTGAGGTCCCAGGTGAAGGGGCCCACATAGGCTTCGTCGAAGTCGTTCACGTTGAAGACCAGACGTCCGTTGGCGTCCATGTAGGTGCCGAAGTTCTCCGCGTGCAGATCGCCGTGGATCCACACCCGCCCGGTGCGCTCGTCGAGATACGGCCCGCCGTGCCGCTCCCGCTCCAGGTCGTTGTAGAAGAGACACGCAGTGCCCCGGTAGAAGGCGAAGGCGGAGCCCGCCATCTTGCGGAACTTCACCCGGAAGGCAGCCGGATCGGCGGCCAGCAGCTCACCGAAAGCGGTGTCGAAGACCTCGAGGATCTGCTCCCCGCGCTGCGCTGCGCCGGTCTGCGTTTCCGACATCTCTGGGTGCCTCCTGGTACCTGGCCTGCATGACGACGTACATGACAAAAGGGACGGGCGTCCTCGCCCTTCCAACGCGCGACCGTATCGCGGAGTGCCCGTCGCTCGTGACCCGGGAGACGTAGACTTCCACGCTGTCCCCCTCGGCGGACGCCCCCACTCCGTCACTCCCACTTCCCCCGGAGGCACAGCGCCGTGACCAAGCCGCCCTTCACGCACCTTCACGTCCACACCCAGTACTCGCTGCTGGACGGTGCCGCGCGGCTCAAGGACATGTTCGAGGCGTGCAACGAGATGGGCATGTCCCATATCGCGATGACCGACCACGGCAACCTGCACGGGGCGTACGACTTCTTCCACTCCGCCCAGAAGGCGAACGTGACGCCGATCATCGGGATCGAGGCGTACGTGGCTCCGGAGTCGCGCAAGCACAAGCGGAAGATCCAGTGGGGCCAGCCGCACCAGAAGCGGGACGACGTCTCCGGTTCGGGTGGTTACACCCACAAGACGATCTGGGCGTCGAACGCCAAGGGGCTGCACAACCTCTTCAAGCTGTCCTCCGACGCCTATGCCGAGGGCTGGCTGCAGAAGTGGCCGCGCATGGACAAGGAGACCATCTCCCAGTGGTCCGAGGGCCTGATCGCGTCCACCGGCTGTCCCTCGGGAGAGGTGCAGACCCGGCTGCGGCTCGGACAGTTCGACGAGGCGGTCCAGGCCGCCTCCGACTACAAGGACATCTTCGGCGAGGGCAAGTACTTCCTGGAGCTGATGGACCACGGCATCGAGATCGAGCGACGGGTCCGTGACGGGCTCCTCGAAATCGGCAGGAAGCTGAACATCCCGCCGCTCGTGACGAACGACTCGCACTACACCTACGCCAGCGAGGCGACGGCGCACGACGCGCTGCTCTGCATCCAGACCGGCAAGAACCTCTCCGACCCGGACCGCTTCCGCTTCGACGGCACCGGCTACTACCTCAAGACGACCGACGAGATGTACGGCGTCGACTCCTCGGACGCCTGGCAGGAGGGCTGCGCCAACACCCTGCTCGTCGCGCAGCAGATCGACACCACCGGGATGTTCGAGAAGCGCGACCTGATGCCGAAGTTCGACATCCCGGACGGCTACACGGAGATCACCTGGTTCCAGGAGGAGGTCCGCGTCGGGATGGACCGCCGCTTCCCGGGCGGGGTCCCCGAGGACCGGCAGAAGCAGGTCGAGTACGAGATGGACATCATCATCCAGATGGGGTTCCCGGGGTACTTCCTGGTCGTCGCCGACTTCATCATGTGGGCCAAGAACAACGGCATCGCGGTCGGCCCCGGCCGAGGCTCCGCCGCCGGTTCGATCGTGTCGTACGCGATGGGCATCACCGACCTCGACCCGATCGAGCACGGACTGATCTTCGAGCGCTTCCTGAACCCCGAGCGCGTCTCCATGCCCGATGTCGACATCGACTTCGACGAGCGCAGGCGCGTCGAGGTGATCCGGTACGTCACGGAGAAGTACGGCGCCGACAAGGTCGCCATGATCGGTACCTACGGCAAGATCAAGGCCAAGAACGCGATCAAGGACTCGGCCCGCGTCCTCGGCTACCCGTACGCCATGGGTGACCGGCTCACCAAGGCCATGCCCGCCGACGTCCTCGGCAAGGGCATCGACCTCAACGGCATCACCGACCCCAAGCATCCGCGCTACAGCGAGGCCGGTGAGATCCGGGGGATGTACGAGAACGAGCCGGACGTCCGGAAGGTCATCGACACCGCGAAGGGTGTCGAGGGCCTGGTCCGGCAGATGGGCGTGCACGCCGCAGGCGTCATCATGTCCAGCGAGCCGATCGTCGACCACGCCCCGGTCTGGGTGCGGCACACCGACGGCGTCACCATCACGCAGTGGGACTACCCGCAGTGCGAGTCGCTCGGCCTGCTGAAGATGGACTTCCTGGGGCTCCGCAACCTGACGATCATGGACGACGCCATCAAGATGGTGAAGTCCAACAAGGGCATCGACCTGGAGATGCTGGCGCTGCCGCTGGACGACCCCAAGACGTACGAGCTGCTCTGCCGCGGCGACACGCTCGGGGTGTTCCAGTTCGACGGGGGGCCGATGCGGTCCCTGCTGCGCCAGATGCAGCCCGACAACTTCGAGGACATCTCCGCCGTCTCGGCCCTGTACCGGCCGGGCCCGATGGGCATGAACTCGCACACGAACTACGCCGAGCGCAAGAACGGCCGCCAGGAGATCACTCCGATCCACCCGGAGCTGGAGGAGCCGCTCAAGGAGGTCCTCGGCCTCACGTACGGCCTGATCGTGTACCAGGAGCAGGTGCAGAAGGCCGCCCAGATCGTCGCCGGGTACTCGCTCGGCGAGGCCGACATCCTGCGCCGTGTGATGGGCAAGAAGAAGGCCGACGAGCTGGCGAAGAACTTCGTCCTGTTCGAGGCGGGCGCCAAGAAGAACGGCTTCTCCGACGCCGCGATCAAGGCGCTGTGGGACGTGCTGGTCCCGTTCGCCGGATACGCCTTCAACAAGGCGCACTCCTCCGCGTACGGCCTGGTCACGTACTGGACCGGGTACCTCAAGGCCAACTACCCCGCCGAGTACATGGCGGCGCTGCTCACCTCGGTCAAGGACGACAAGGACAAGTCGGCGGTCTACCTCAACGAGTGCCGGCGCATGGGCATCAAGGTGCTCCCGCCGAACGTCAACGAGTCGGAGTCGAACTTCGCCGCCCAGGGTGACGACGTCATCCTCTTCGGACTGACGGCCATCCGTAACGTCGGCCAGAACGTCGTCGACTCGATCATCCGGTGCCGCAAGGCGAAGGGGAAGTACAGCAGCTTCCCCGACTTCCTCGACAAGGTCGAGGCCGTGGTCTGCAACAAGCGGACCGTGGAGTCGCTGATCAAGGCCGGCGCCTTCGACGAGATGGGCCACACCCGCAAGGGCCTCGTCGCGCACCACGAGCCCATGATCGACAACGTGGTGCAGGTCAAGCGCAAGGAGGCCGAGGGGCAGTTCGACCTCTTCGGCGGAGGTGAGGAGGACAGCGACGAGCCGGGCTTCGGGCTCGACGTGGAGTTCTCCGACATCGAGTGGGAGAAGTCCTACCTGCTGGCCCAGGAGCGCGAGATGCTCGGGCTCTACGTCTCCGACCACCCGCTCTTCGGTATCGAGCACGTGCTGAGCGACAAGTCCGACGCGGCGATCTCGCAGCTCACCGGCGGCGAGCACAGCGACGGCGCGATCGTCACCATCGGCGGCATCATCTCCGGCCTCCAGCGCAAGATGACCAAGCAGGGCAACGCCTGGGCCATCGCCACCGTCGAGGACCTGGCCGGCTCGATCGAGTGCATGTTCTTCCCGGCCACCTACCAGCTGGTCTCCACCCAGCTCGTCGAGGACACCGTCGTCTTCGTCAAGGGACGGCTCGACAAGCGCGAGGACGTGCCCCGGCTGGTCGCCATGGAGATGCAGGTCCCGGACATCTCGAACGCGGGTACCAACGCCCCGGTGATCCTGACCATCCCCACCGTCAAGATCACCCCGCCCATGGTCAGCCGGCTCGGCGAGGTGCTCAACAGCCACCGGGGCGACACCGAGGTGCGGATCAAGCTGCAGGGCCCCCGCAAGACGACGGTGCTCCGCCTCGACCGGCACCGGGTGAAGGCGGACCCGGCGCTCTTCGGTGACCTGAAGGTGCTCCTCGGCCCGTCCTGCCTGGCCGGCTGAGTCACCGCTCGCGCACGCACGAGAGGGGCGCCCCGCGACAGCGGGTGCGCCCCTCTCGGCTACCGGCCTGTGGCCGTACCGGAGAAGTCCGGTCAGTTGTGGCCGAAGCGCCGCTGATGCTTACGCGCAACATCGGCAGGGCTGCCCTGGGACTGCGCCTGGGGCTGGTTCTGCGACTCGAAAGCCGTGGACCGTGCCTCCTGAGCACCGCGCTCCGACTCGGACGCGCGCTCCTGCTGGCTGCCCTGCTTGCGGTTCTTGTTCTTGGCCATGGTGTTCCTCCTATAAGGACTCTCGGGGCCAGGACCGCTGTCAGATTCACATAATCGGATAAACATCGCATGTTGGATCATTACCGTGCGTAGTGAGGGGGTATGATGCGCCGTTTTCCGGATCCGCCACGCCGATGATCGAGTTCCGGCCGTCAACCCTCGCGCGGTCGGGCAGACTCGAAGGAAACCCTGAGTAAGCGGATCCGTGCCTTCAGCCAAGACGGACCCGCTGAACCCGTTCCCGAATTCCTGGAAGAGGGTGGAACGCGTGGACCGTTGCGTCGTCCTGGTGGACGCCGGCTACTTGCTGGGCGCAGCCGCGAGTCTGCTGGCCGGAGAGCCCGCCCGGTCCCGCATCACCGTCGACCACGCGGCCCTGATCCAGGGGCTGCGGGAGCGGGCCGAGGCCGATACGGCACAGCCGCTGCTGAGGATCTACTGGTTCGACGGCGCCCCCGACCGCGTACCACAGCCGGAACACCGCAGGCTGCGCGTCATGCCGCGGGTGACGGTGAGGCTGGGCGCCCTGACGCGCAGTGACGGGCGGTGGGCGCAGAAGGGTGTCGACGCGGCGATGCACGCCGAGCTCACCGAACTGGCCAGGAACCGGGCCTGCTCGGACGTCGTCCTGGTGACCGGTGACGGGGACCTGCTCCCCGGCCTGATGTCCGCCAAGGAGCACGGCGTCGCCGTCCACCTCTGGGCCGTCCAGGCCGCCGACGGCGACTACAACCAGTCGGAGGACCTGGTCGCCGAGGCCGACGAGCGGCGCGTGCTGGACCGTGCCTGGATCACCCAGGCCGTGCGCGCCAAGGAGACCGGCGGCGCCTGTGCCCCTCCTCCCGTCCCGCGCCCCGAGATCGCCGCGATCCTCTCCGCGCCCCTGCCCGAGGCGGCCCTCGCGGCATCCGCCGAGCGGGCGCAGGAGGCCCAGGCCGAAGCCGCCCGCAACGGCACGCCCGCGCCGCCCGACGAGCCCCCTGGCCACACCGCGCACAGCCACGGCGGCCGAGGCGTCCCCACCCCGAAGGACCTCGCGGGCACCCTGCGCGGCCCCGCCGACCGGGCGGACCGGCAGCACCCCGCCCCGCAGCCCGCCGGCGCGACTCTGCGCTGGTCGTCCGACCGGGGCTGGGTGGAGCGCGGCGGCCCCCTGGGTGAACCGCCCGAGACCGCCTCGCTGCCGACGCTCGCCCAGCTCACCAGCGCCGAACAGCGCTGGGCGGACCGGGAGGAGGACATCACCACCGTCGGCGGCGATCCCTTCGAGGTGGGCCAGGTCTTCGCCCGCCGCTGGATGGAACGCCTGCCGGAGACCGTCCACCTGCAGAAGCTGTCCACCATGTACCCCCGCGTCCCGCACCGCATCGACGGTGAGCTTCTGCGCTACGCCGCCCGGTTCGGGCTGCTCGCCCACAAGGACGACCAGATCGACGAGCACGACCGGTACGCGATCCGCGCGGGGTTCTGGCGCGAGATCGACGTCCGGGCCGCCGCGGAGCACGCCCCGACGGGCGAGAAGCACACCCCGGCGGCCGAACGGCACGCCGCCGTCGCGGGGAAGCCGGAGACCGCCGCCTCGTCCGGCGACTGAGCCCGCATCGGTACGCACGGCGCTCAACCCGGCCGGTATGTGCTGCGTTGATGTCCGATCGGTGCGGCCCCGGGCGTAATGCGGGTCCCCGGACCCCGTACCCTCGTACCTCGTGAGCACGGGCACAGCACAGGCGCAGACGGCGAACGGCACTGTGTGCGTGGTGCGTGATCTGGTCAAGACCTACCCTGCGGCCCGGGGCCGGCGGGGCGCCCCCGCCACCCCCGAGGTACGCGCCACCGACGGCATCAGCCTCGACGTCCGGCGCGGTGAGATCTTCGGCCTGCTCGGCCCCAACGGCGCGGGCAAATCCACCCTGGTGCGACAGCTCACCGGACTGATGAAGCCCGACTCGGGCAGCGTCGACATGCTCGGCCACGACCTCGTCCGCCACCCGGAACGGGCCTCCCGGCTGATCGGCTACCTCGGGCAGGAGTCGACCGCGCTCGACGAGCTGACCGTCGGGCTCGCTGCCGAGACCACCGGACGGCTGCGCGGCCTGCCGGTGCGCGAGGCCCGCGCCGAACGCGACGCGGTGCTCGGCGAACTCGGCCTCGCTGAACTCGCCGGCCGTCCCCTGAAGAAGCTCTCCGGGGGGCAGCGGCGGCTCGCCTGCGTCGCGGCCGCGCTGGTCGGGGAGCGCCCGGTGCTCGTCCTCGACGAGCCGACGACCGGCATGGACCCCGTGGCCCGGCGCGCCGTCTGGGCCGCCGTCGACCGGCGGCGTGCCGAACGCGGTGCGACGGTGCTTCTGGTCACCCACAACGTCATCGAGGCCGAGACCGTCCTCGACCGGGTCGCCGTCATCGAACGCGGCAAGGTCATCGCCTGCGACACCCCGGCCGGGCTCAAGGCACGGGTCGCGGGCGAGGTCCGGGTGGAACTGGTGTGGCGCGAGCGGGCACCGCTGGACGTGCCCGAGGTCGCCGCGCTCCGGCCGTCCGCCCAGGAGTCGGGGCGCCGCTGGGTGCTGCGGCTCGGGCCCGACGAGGCGCGGGCGGCGGTCGCCGCCGTGACCGGTGGCGCGGCCTTCGCCGCACTCGACGACTTCACCCTGGCGACCCCCAGCCTGGAAGATGTCTACCTGGCGCTCGGCGGGGACGAGACCAAGGGGCTGGTGAAGTCATGACGCGATGTCGGACGAGTGCGGTGGCCACAGCGGCCGAAACGGACCGGTGCGGGTGTGCGGCCGGGCAGGGACCGAACAGGAGCAGCGCCAGGTGACGAGCATCGTTCCTGCGGAAGCGGTGTCCGGCCGGCCCGGGCTCCACGGCCGGTCCGGTCCGGCGACAGGTGGCGCCGGGGGCGCGCAGAGCGACCGGGCGCCCGCGCCGCTCGCCCCGCGCGCCCGGCTCTTCCCCTCGCTCGCCGCGGTCTACCGGGCGCAATTGTCCCGGGCCAGGGTGGCCCGCATCCCGCTGCTCTTCGTGGCGACCTTCCAGTCCATCGGGATCATGGTCCTGATGCGCGGGGTCGTGGACGGGGGCACCGAGGCGCGCGCCGTCGTGGCCGGGTCCAGCGTCCTGGTCGTCGCCTTCGTCGCGCTGAACCTGCTCGCCCAGTACTTCGGGCAGTTGCGGGCCGGCGGCGGACTCGACCACTACGCGACCCTGCCGGTGCCGCCCGCAGCGGTGGTGCTGGGGGCGGCCGGGGCGTACGCCTCCTTCACCGTGCCCGGCACGATCGTGACGGCCGTGACCGGCAGCGTGCTGTTCGGGCTGCCGATGACCCACCTCTGGGTCCTCGTCGCCGTCATCCCGCTCTCCGGCGCCGCCCTCTCCGGACTCGGCGCGGCCCTCGGGCTGCTCGCGCCGCGACAGGAGCTCGCCACGCTGCTGGGACAGCTCGGCATGTCCGCGGCGCTGCTGCTGGGCGTGCTCCCGGCGGCCCGGCTGCCGGAGCCGATCGGCTGGGCGCGTGACCTGCTGCCGTCCACGTACGGCGTCGAGGCGCTCTCCCGGTCCTTCGACGCCCACCCCGACTGGGCCGTCGTCGCCCTCGACCTCGCCGTCTGCGCCGTCGTGGGGGTCCTCTCGCTCGCCGTGGCGACCTGGGCCTACCGCAGGGCGGCGGTCCGGTGAGGCGCGCCCCAGGGGCGCCTGGCACGATGGCACAGTGACAGCACCTCTGACGCCGCCGCACCAGCCCTCGCCCCACGACCCGTGGCAGAAGCCGCCGGAGGGGGGTGGCTCCGGCGGCTCCCGCCTCGGAACCCTGTTGGGGTCGCCGGAGAACGGCGAACTCCGTTCGGAACTGCGACGGGCGGCCGTCGTCGCCGTCGCTGTGACGGTCGCGGGGCTCGCGCTCGGTCTGCTCTGGCTGTGGCTGGCGCCGCGCGTTCCGCTGGTCTCCGACGACGCGGCCGTCTTCCTCAGCGACAGCGAGGGCGAGGAGGCGATCGGTGCCGACGGCACGTTCGCGCTGCTGGCGCTGGCCTTCGGTGCGGTTTCCGCGGGAGTGGCCTTCCTGTTCCACCGGAAGGGCGGGATCGCCCTCGTGGTGGCGCTCGCGGTGGGCGGCGTACTCGGCTCGCTCGTGGCGTGGCAGCTCGGTACCCGGCTGGGCCCGACCGACGACGTGGTCGCCCACGCGCGCGAGGTCGGCAAGGGCGTGATCTTCGACGCGCCCCTGGAACTGCACGCGAAGGGTGCGCTGCTGGCGTGGTCGCTGGCGGCGATGGCCGTGCATCTGGGGCTGACGGCGGTGTTCGGGCCGCGGGATCCGGAGCCGGAGTGGGGGGTGTACCACGGGGGGCCTTCGGGGGGTCCGTCGTACGGGGACGGGGCGGGGCCGTCGTCCGCGCCCGGGGCCTCGCCGTCGGCCTCGCCCGAGCCGCCGGTGCCGCCTGCCGGGGGGTGAGCGGGCCGCTGCGCGGGGCCTGCGGGGGGTGCGGGGCCGGTGTCTGGGCCGCCTGCGTCGCCTGCCGGGGGTGAGCGGGGCCGCTGCGCGGGGCCTTTCCCCTACCCGCCCCTTCCCGTAACCGGGGCTCTGCCCCGGACCCCGGTCCTCAAGCGCCGGGCTGGCTGGGAGTGGCTGCCCGGGCCGTGAGTGGGGGACGGGCTGGGTATGGGTGTCCGGGCCGTGAGTGGGGGGCGGGCTGGGAGTGGTTGTCCGGCCCTCAAGCGCCGGGTTGGCCGGCGCTTGGGCGGCCGATGGGGGCGAAGAGCGCGTTCGTCAGGGATGCCAGGTCCGTGGGGGACAGTTCGACCTCCAGGCCGCGGCGGCCCGCCGATACGCAGATCGTCGTGTGGGTCCGTGCCGAGGCGTCCAGCACCGTGGGCAGCCGTTTGCGCTGGCCCAGGGGGGAGATTCCGCCGCGCACGTAGCCCGTGGTGCGCTCCGCCGCCGCCGGGTCCGCCATGGTGGCGCGCTTGCCGCCGGCAGCCGAGGCGAGGGCTTTCAGGTCCAGGGAGCCGGCCACGGGGACGACCGCGACCGTCAGACGGCCGTCCACGTCGGCGACGAGGGTTTTGAACACCCGGTCGGGGGACACACCGAGGGCCTCGGCCGCCTCCTCGCCGTAGGAGGCCGACGCGGGGTCGTGCTCGTACGCGTGCACCGTGAACTCCGTGCCCGCAGCGGTCAGCGCGACCGTCGCGGGGGTGCCGCCCGACTGGGGCTGCTTCTTCGGCTTCTTCGCCACGGGGGAGTGGCCCTCCGGTCGCTCAGTTGGGGTGGGTCGGAGTGCGGGTGAGGTCCACGGCGGGCAGTGACGGGAGGTGGCGGATGACGGCGGTCTCGGAGCGCAGGATCGTCAGTTCCTCGCGGAGCCGGGTCGCGGTGTCCGGGGCCTGGAGCAGCCGCTGCCTGGCGGGGATGTCGAGGACCGCCGCGGCGGCGACCAGGTAGGAGACGACCGACGGCTCGTCGGGCAGGTCCGCGCCCGTGGTCAGGGAGCGCTCGCTCGCGCCCGCCAGTCGTTTCTGGTAGCTGCGGAATGCCCGCAGGACGCCTTCGGTGAGCGCCTCAGCCTCCTCGCCCGGGTCCTCCTCCAGCTCTTCGAGCTCGGCGGTGAGGTACGGGCCGCTCGCGTCCACGGACAGGAGCTTCACCCGGTTGGTGCCGGTCGCCAGCACCTCGAAGCTGCCGTCCGAACGCTCCCGGATCTTCGCCGCGTCGGCGATGCAGCCGACCCGGTGGAAGGTCTGGACGGGGTCGGGGCCGAAGCCGTCCGCCGGGCCGCGCTCGACGGGAACCGTCATCGCGTCCGGCATGCCCGAGCCCGTCGGGGCGGTCTCGCGGCCGTCGCGGATGGCGACCACGGCGAAGCGCCGGGGCTCGTCCTCATCGGTCTTCAGCAGTTCGCGCATCATGGCGCGATAACGCTCCTCGAAGACGTTCAGCGGCAGCACAAGGCCGGGAAACAGCACCGCGTTCAGCGGGAACAGAGGCAGGCGAGCGGTGGTCACAACGGTCAAGCGTAATGGCCGCGGGCCCGTCCTCGGTCGGCCCGGTGGCCGAGGGGCGTCCCGGAGGCCACCCTGAGCCTTGCTCCGTCCCGTGCGTCGAGGAACCTGCCGAGCGGATCGTCGGACACCGAGGCCCACGGGAAGGACATCGCATGGGGTCCGATCTGCCGGAACTGTTCCAGTGCCTCGCCCCAGCGGCCTCGCACCACCAGCACGTACGCGAGCAGATTGCGCACCTCGGCCGGCCACGGGTCGCCGGGCGCGAAGGCGCCGGACAGCGAGATCGCCAGATCCGCGGCTGCGTCGATCCGCTCCTCCTGCACCGAGGTGAACCCGGCCCCCGGCCCCTCGGTGAGCACCGCGAACGCGGCCCGCAGCGGCAGCGCCTGCACCAGGGAGCTGGGCAGCGAGTCCTCGGCGGCCCGCTCGGCGAAGTCGAAGCACTCGCGGTGCGAGCCGTACCAGGCGGCGGAGAGGTACTGGAGGGCGGCGACATGGCAGCCGTAATGATGCGTGGAGCGCTGCAGAGCCTGCTCCCACAGCGCTTCGAACGTGGTGTGCGTGGCATGTGTACCGCGGGCGTGGTCCAGGGCGAGGCGCCAGGGCACCGGATCGCGCGGATCGCTCTGGGCCGCCGCGGTGATCATCGGTCCGATCGCGCGCAGCTGCTCGGCGCGGGCCGGTGACTCCCAGGCCCGTTCGACCGCGAGCTGGGCCTTGACGAGGATCGCGTCGCAGTCGCGCGGGGCGACGGCCAGCCAGTCGCGGAGCCAGCCGTCCCGGTTGCGGGCGAAGGCGACGAGCCGGTTCAGATAGCGGTCCCGGCTCTCCCAGTCGGCGGCGTCCCGGGTCGTCGCCAGCAGCTTCGCCGCGGGCTCGTACTCCCCGAGGGCGGCGGCCACCAGAGCGGGCGAGAGTCGCTCGTCCGGGGCGTCGAGCATTACCGCATGGTCCGCGGGCAACCCGGCGGACAGCTCCGGGGTGTGCCGGATCACGCGCGCGGTACGGAGCAGAGCGCGGAGGAAAGGCATGGTGCAGACCATTGAAAAGCGCTGGTCGGGGCGGGCGCCAGAGAAGCGCTGTGAAGCTTTGGTGCCGAGTGGATGGGTTGCCCTGTCCGGAGCCAAGAAAGAGTAAAGGAAAGCGCGAAATCTGGCCTGTTCCTGTTGCTCCGGGTGTGAGTGACCGGTGGTGTGTGCGATGCCCGGGCGCATCTGTTCGGCCGCCGTCGGTCCTGTCGGCGCAAGGGCGCGGCCCCGGGAATGTTCTCCGGAGGGCCGCGCCTGCGGTCACCCGCGGCGCAGCAGCCGTGAGGCGCCGGCCGCGACGGTGGTGGCCAGTATCCATCCGAGCAGGATCAGGGCCGCCGCGATCCACTGCCAGCCGCCCACCATCCGCCAGTAACCGTCCTGGCCGAGATTGATCACCGGCACCAGCAGGTCCAGCGCGTACAGCGCGGGGTTCCACTCGGGATGCTCGCTGCCCTTGAGCGACGCCGGTTCGTACCGTGAGAACGCCACCGTTCCCGCCGCCCACAGCACTGCCATCCACACCGCGGCCCGCCCCGGCCGGTAGCCGTACGCCACCGTCCAGTCCTGGACGAAGCCCCAGAGCTTCGCGGCGGGCGGCAGCGTCTCGCGCCGGCGCCGCTGCTTGGCGAGCAGCACCTCGCGGGCGTCCGCGTCCTCCCCGCTGCCGCGGAGCACGGCGGCCAGCCGTTCGTACGGCTCCGGCACGTACTCGGGGGTCGCCGCAGCCACCCACTCCAGTCGGCGGGAGAGCGGGAAGTGCCCGTACGGGACCAGGTTCTCGTACACGAAGCCGCCCATCGCCAGACCGCCCGGGCCCGGCCAGCTGGTCGACACGTCGATGAGCGTGACGACCTTCGCCCCATTGAGCACCACCCGTCCCCGGGCGGGGCGCTCCGGGTTGAACCGCAGTTCCGGTACGACCGTCCGGCGCAGCGACAGCTCCTCGTGGCCGGCCAGCACGAAGACGGCCTTGTGCAGGTCGACCGCGTCCCCGAAGCGCCCGTCGTCCAGGCGGACCCCTCCCCGGCACCGGAAGACCTGCGGGCGGGTGCCGCGGGCTGGTGTCGGGGAGTTCGTGATGCCGTACGGGGGAGTGGTGCCCTGGTTCCCCGTGTCCACGCTGACCCAGGCCTCGCTCATGTACAGCGTCCGCTCCACGCTCAGCTGCGGGGCGTTCAGCGCGCGGCGTCCCTGCGTCGCCCGCAGCCGGCTGCCGCGCAGACTCAGCGAACCGCCCACCGTGGCCCCGCGCAGGCTCAGCTCGCCCAGCGTCTCGATCATCTCGGCCTGCAGGTCCTGGGCGACCGTGAGACCGTCACCGACGAGCGCCCGCCCCTGCCGGTCGGGGCCGATGTCGATCTGACTGATCAGCAGATCCGTACCGATCTGGGCGTCCGTGAGCCGGATCCCGCGCTCGACCCGGCAGCGCGGAAGATGGAGGTCGCCCTCGGTGCGCAGCCGTGCCGCCTCCAGCCGGGGGAGGGCGCACCCCACCATCCGCAGCGTCGTGAAGTGGCACTCGGGCAGCAGCACCTCCTCCTCGAAGCGGCAGCCCGTCAGCTCCACGTACGGATCGACGCGCCCGCCGGCGAGGTCGAGCCTGCCCGTGATCAGCAGTCCGCGGAGCTTCAGCGCCGCCACCCGCCCCGGCCGGGGCTGTGGACCGCTCAGCAGGAGCCGGGCGACGACCCGGGCCTCCACGCTGCGTTCGGGGCCCCAGACGTGCGGGGCGAAGGGATCGTCGCGCACCCCGTCACGGGCGCGCAGGTCGTAGGTGGTCCCGGTCCTGAAGGACTGCCACATGCCCAGCTCTGCCGCGCTGAGGCCGTCCGGAAATTCCCCGTCGTGCGGTTCGGTCACCGACGCTCCTTCCGCTCGGAGCCGTAATCGGTAATCCCCTTATTCCCTCTGAGTCACCACGTGAACGCTAATAGTCAGCCGTGACACGGTGGGCATGTATCAGCCAGTGATACGGGCGACCAGGCGTCTGCGGCGGTCTGAGAGAATTGCGGTGTGATCTCTCGAATCGATCTGCGCGGCGAAGCCCTCCCCGAGGGCGGCGCCCTGCGCGACCTGCTGCCCCGTGCCGAGTTCGATGTGGAAGCCGCCCTGGAGACGGTGCGGCCCATCTGCGAGGACGTACGCCATCGTGGCTCGGCGGCAGTGATCGACTGGGGGGAGAAACTCGACGGCGTGCGGCTCGGCTCGATCCGGGTCCCGGCCGACGCGATCTCCGGTGCGCTGGACACGCTCGACCCCGCCGTCCGCGCCGCCCTGGAGGAGTCGATCCGCCGGGCCCGCCTCGTCCACCGCGAGCAGCGCCGCACCACGCACACCACCCAGGTCGTGCCCGGTGGCACCGTCACCGAGAAGTGGGTACCGGTCGAGCGCGTCGGGCTGTACGTCCCGGGCGGGCGTTCGGTCTACCCGTCCTCCGTCGTGATGAACGTGGTCCCCGCCCAGGAGGCGGGTGTCGAGGGCGTCGCCGTCGCCTCCCCGCCGCAGAAGGAGTTCGGCGGCCTGCCGCACCCCACGATCCTGGCTGCCTGCGCCCTGCTCGGCGTCGACGAGGTGTACGCCGCCGGCGGCTCCCAGGCCATCGCGATGTTCGCGTACGGCACCGAGGACTGCCTGCCCGTCAACCTCGTCACCGGCCCCGGCAACATCTACGTCGCCGCCGCCAAGCGTCTCCTCAAGGGCCGCATCGGCATCGACGCCGAGGCCGGCCCCACCGAGATCGCGATCCTCGCCGACGCAACCGCCGACCCGGTCCACGTCGCCGCCGACCTGATCAGCCAGGCCGAGCACGATCCGATGGCAGCCGCCGTCCTGGTCACCGACTCCGAGGAGCTCGCCGCCGCCACCGAGGCCGAGCTGAAGCCGCAGGTCGCCGCGACCAAGCACGTCACCGACCGGATCGAGCCCGCACTGGCCGGCCGGCAGTCCGCGATCGTCCTGGTCAACGACCTGGAGGACGGTCTCACGGTCGTCGACGCGTACGCCGCCGAACACCTGGAGATCCAGACCGCCGACGCGGCCGCCCTCGCCGGCCGCGTCCGCAACGCCGGCGCGATCTTCGTCGGACCCTGGTCGCCCGTATCCCTCGGCGACTACTGCGCCGGCTCGAACCACGTCCTGCCCACCGGAGGCTGCGCCTGCCACTCCTCGGGCCTGTCCGTGCAGTCCTTCCTGCGCGGCATCCACATCGTCGACTACACGCGCGACGCGCTCGCCGAGGTCACCCACCACGTGGTGACCCTCGCCGAGGCGGAGGACCTCCCCGCCCACGGCGCCGCGCTCAAGGCCAGGTTCGGGTGGAAGGTTCCGCAGCAGTGACGAACGACAGCACCACGGGCGCCGGCTCCGAGGACGGCGGCACCACGCACAACGCCTGGGACGACCTCCCGATCCGCGACGAACTGCGCGGCCAGTCCCCGTACGGGGCGCCCCAGCTCGACGTACCCGTCCGGCTGAACACCAACGAGAACCCGTACCCGCTCCCCGACGCACTCGTCGACCGGATCGCCGAACGGGTCCGCGAGGCCGCCCGCGACCTCAACCGCTACCCCGACCGGGACGCGGTCGAGCTCCGCACCGAGCTCGCCCGCTACCTCACCCGCACCGCCGGGCTCGAGGTCACCCGCGCCCACGTATGGGCGGCCAACGGCTCCAACGAGGTGCTCCAGCAGCTGCTGCAGACCTTCGGCGGGCCCGGCCGCACCGCGATCGGTTTCGAGCCCTCGTACTCGATGCACGCCCTCATCGCCCGCGGCACCGGCACGGGCTGGATCTCCGGCCCGCGCAACGAGGACTTCACCATCGACGTCGACGCGGCCCGTGCGGTCATCGCCGAGCGCCGGCCCGATGTCGTCTTCATCACCTCGCCCAACAACCCCACCGGCACCGCGGTCGACGCGGAGACCGTCCTCGCGCTGTACGACGCCGCGCAGGCCGCCCGGCCGTCGATGGTCGTGGTCGACGAGGCGTACGGCGAGTTCAGCCACCACGCCTCGCTGCTCCCGCTGATCGAGGGCCGCCCCCACCTGGTGCTCTCCCGCACCATGTCGAAGGCGTTCGGCGCCGCCGGACTGCGGCTCGGCTACCTCGCCGCGGACCCGGCCGTCGTCGACGCCCTCCAGCTGGTGCGGCTGCCGTACCACCTGTCCTCCGTCACCCAGGCCACCGCCCTCGCCGCCCTGGAGCACACCGATACGCTCCTCGGGTACGTCGCGCAGCTCAAGGGCGAGCGCGACCGGATCGTCACCGAGCTGCGTGCTCTCGGCTTCGACGTCACCGACTCGGACGCCAACTTCGT
Source organism: Streptomyces sp. NPDC005761 (assembly GCF_040630635.1). Classification (NCBI taxonomy): domain Bacteria; kingdom Bacillati; phylum Actinomycetota; class Actinomycetes; order Kitasatosporales; family Streptomycetaceae; genus Streptomyces; species Streptomyces sp. NPDC005761. Next base: position 105,702 of record NZ_JBEXXX010000004.1, read on the forward strand.
CCAGTTCGGCCGGTTCGCCGACAGTCACACCGCCTGGCGGCACATCCTCGACCGGGGCGTCCTGGTCCGGGACAACGGCGTACCGGGATGGCTGCGGGTCTCCGCAGGGACCCCGGCAGAGAACGACGCGTTCCTCGATGCGGTACGCGAACTGAAGAAGGAGCACGACGCATGACTCGCGAGGCCCGCGTAGGAAGAGTGGAGCGGACCACCAAGGAAACCTCCGTCGTCGTCGAGATCAACCTCGACGGCAGCGGCAAGGTCGATGTCGCGACCGGGGTCGGCTTCTACGACCACATGCTCGACCAGCTCGGCCGCCACGGACTGTTCGACCTCACGGTCAAGACCGACGGCGACCTGCACATCGACTCGCACCACACCATCGAGGACACCGCCCTCGCACTCGGTGCCGCGTTCAAGCAGGCCCTCGGCGACAAGGTCGGCATCTACCGCTTCGGCAACTGCACCGTCCCGCTGGACGAGTCGCTCGCCCAGGTCACCGTCGACCTCTCAGGCCGCCCGTACCTGGTGCACACCGAGCCCGAGAACATGGCGCCCATGATCGGTGCCTACGACACCACGATGACCCGGCACATCCTGGAGTCGTTCGTCGCCCAGGCGCAGATCGCCCTGCACGTCCACGTGCCGTACGGGCGCAACGCCCACCACATCGTGGAGTGCCAGTTCAAGGCGCTCGCCCGCGCCCTTCGCTACGCCAGCGAACACGACCCGCGCGCCGCAGGCATCCTTCCCTCCACGAAGGGCGCCCTGTGACCGGCCTCAACACCGTCCTGATCCTGGTCGGCCTCTTCCTGGCCGGCGGGGTCTACTCCTTCTCGAAGCAGGGCATGCCCAAGGGCGTCATCGTGCTGCTCGGGATCGCCTCCGTGATGTGCCTGGTAGCGGGCGTCATGCGGATCCAGGGCCTCTGGGACTGAGGGAGCACACGTGGATACGAAGAAGAAGGTCGTCGTCTTCGACTACGGCTTCGGCAACGTCCGGTCCGCCGAGCGTGCCCTTGCCCACGTCGGCGCCGACGTCGAGATCACCCGCGACTTCGACACGGCGATGAACGCCGACGGGCTGCTGGTGCCCGGCGTCGGTGCGTTCTCCGCCTGCATGGAAGGGCTGAAGAAGGCCCGCGGCGAATGGATCATCGGCCGCCGGCTCTCCGGCGGACGCCCCGTCATGGGCATCTGCGTCGGCATGCAGATCCTCTTCGAGCGCGGCATCGAGCACGGCGTGGAGACCGAGGGGCTCGACGAGTGGCCCGGCACCGTCGGCCCGCTCCAGGCCGATGTCGTCCCGCACATGGGGTGGAACACCGTCGAGGCGCCCGAGGACTCCCGGTTGTTCGCCGGACTCGACGCCGAGGCCCGGTACTACTTCGTGCACTCGTACGCGGCGCACGACTGGTCCCTCGAAGTCACCAACGCCAAGATCCGTGCCCCCAAGGTCACCTGGGCGACACACGGCGAACGGTTCGTGGCGGCCGTGGAGAACGGCGCGCTGTGGGCCACCCAGTTCCACCCCGAGAAGTCCGGCGATGCCGGCGCCCAGCTGCTGACCAACTGGATCGAGACGCTGTAATGCCGAAGCTTGAACTGCTCCCCGCCGTAGACGTCCGCGACGGCCAGGCGGTCCGCCTGGTGCACGGCGAGTCCGGCTCCGAGACCTCCTACGGCTCCCCGCTCCAGGCCGCACTCGCCTGGCAGCGCTCCGGCGCCGAGTGGCTGCACCTCGTCGACCTGGACGCCGCCTTCGGCACCGGCGACAACCGGGCGCTGATCGCCGAGGTGGCCGGCGCCATGGACATCAAGGTCGAGCTCTCCGGCGGCATCCGCGACGACGCCACGCTCGCCGCCGCACTCGCCACCGGCTGCCGCCGCGTCAACCTCGGCACCGCCGCGTTGGAGACCCCCGAGTGGGTCGCCAAGGTCATCGCCGAGCACGGCGACAAGATCGCGGTCGGCCTCGACGTCCGCGGCACCACGCTGCGCGGCCGTGGCTGGACCCGCGACGGCGGCGACCTCTACGAGACGCTGGCCCGCCTCGACTCCGAGGGCTGCGCCCGCTACGTCGTCACCGACATCGCCAAGGACGGCACGCTCCAGGGCCCCAACCTGGAGCTCCTGAAGAACGTCTGCGCGGCCACGGACAAGCCGGTCGTCGCCTCCGGCGGCGTCTCCTCGCTCGACGACCTGCGGGCCATCGCCTCGCTCGTCCCTGCGGGCGTCGAGGGCGCCATCGTCGGCAAGGCGCTCTACGCGAAGGCGTTCACCCTCGAAGAGGCGCTGGAGGCGGTCTCCGTATGAGCGACTCCGTCAAGCGCATCTCCTCCGGCGCCCCCTGGGAGGAGAAGTTCGGCTACTCCCGGGCGGTCGAGCTGCCGAACGGGCTGGTGCTGGTCGCCGGGTGCACGTCGGTGGTGGGCGGCGCGATCTCCGCAGGCGGCCCCTACGAGCAGACCGTCACCTCCTTCGAGGTCGCCTTCGAAGGGCTGAAGCAGCTGGGCCTCGGACGCGCGGACGTCGTCCGTACCCGGATGTACGTCACCCACGCCCGGGACACCGACGAGGTCGGCCGCGCCCACAAGGAGCTGTTCGACGACGTGCGCCCCGCCGCCACCATGGTCATCGTGTCCGGTCTCGTCGACCCGAGCCTGGTCGTCGAGGTCGAGGTCGAGGCCTACCGGGCAGGTGCGTGATGACGCTCGCGGTACGTGTCATCCCCTGCCTCGACGTGGACAACGGGCGGGTCGTCAAGGGCGTCAACTTCCAGAACCTGCGCGATGCCGGTGACCCCGTCGAGATGGCGAAGCTGTACGACGCCGAGGGCGCCGACGAGCTGACCTTCCTCGACATCACCGCGTCCAGCGGCGACCGGGAGACGACCTACGACGTGGTGCGCCGCACCGCCGAGCAGGTCTTCATCCCGCTCACCGTGGGGGGCGGGGTCCGTACCCCGGACGACGTCGACAAGCTCCTGCGGGCCGGCGCCGACAAGGTCGGCGTCAACACCGCGGCCATCGCCCGGCCGGACCTGATCCGGGAGATCGCCGAGCGCTTCGGCCGCCAGGTCCTGGTGCTCTCCGTGGACGCCAGGCGCACCCCCGCGGGCACCTTCGAGGTCACCACGCACGGCGGCCGCAAGGGCACCGGCATCGACGCCGTCGAGTGGGCGCACCGGGCAGCCGAGCTCGGCGCGGGCGAGATCCTGCTCAACTCGATGGACGCCGACGGCACGAAGGACGGCTACGACACCGAGATGATCGCCGCCGTGCGGGCGCACGTGAGCGTTCCCGTCATCGCCTCCGGCGGCGCGGGCCGGCTCGCGGACTTCGCACCGGCCATCGACGCCGGGGCCGACGCGGTCCTCGCCGCATCCGTCTTCCACTTCGGCGATCTGCGGATCTCCGAGGTCAAGGGTGCCCTGCGGGAGGCCGGACACCCCGTCCGCTGAGGGCGTGCGGGAGGGGACCGGCCGTGAAGGCCGGTGAAGTTGCCGATGTGTGCCCCCGGGGTGCACCGCGAAAGTGGCGACCGCCAGAGAACAACGGCGGTTCCACGCGGTGCACCCCGAACGGCCCCCGGTGACGACGGGCCCTCGGCCCCTGCCCGGCGTGGCTCCCGCCACGACCGAGAGGACCCCCCCTCGTGCAGCACCTCCCCTCCGGCGACACCTCCTCGCGCCACCGGATGTCGAAGAGCCGCGCCCGTCTCGTCAAGGGCCTGCTGGCCGCCACCGTCGCCACCGCGGGTCTGTGCACCGCGCTGGTGCCGGGCGCCCAGGCCGCCGACAACCCCTACGAGCGAGGCCCGGCCCCCAGCAACTCCAGTATCGAGGCGAGCCGCGGCTCGTACGCGGTCTCGCAGACCAGCGTCTCCTCGCTCGGCGTCACCGGATTCGGCGGCGGCACGATCTACTACCCGACGTCCACCTCGGACGGCACCTTCGGCGCGGTCGCCATCTCGCCGGGCTTCACCGCCTACCAGTCGAGCATCGCCTGGCTCGGACCGCGGCTCGCCTCCCAGGGCTTCGTCGTCTTCACCATCGACACCAACACCACGCTGGACCAGCCCGACAGCCGGGGCCGCCAGCTCCTGGCCGCGCTGGACTACCTGACGAAGTCGAGCTCGGTGCGTACCCGGATCGACACCTCCCGGCTCGGCGTGATGGGCCACTCCATGGGCGGTGGCGGCACCCTGGAGGCGGCCAAGAGCCGCACCTCGCTCAAGGCGGCGATCCCGCTGACCGGCTGGAACACCGACACCACCTGGCCCGAAGTCCGTACACCCACGCTGATCTTCGGCGCGGACGGCGACACGATCGCCCCCGTCGCCACCCACTCGGAACCCTTCTACCGGTCGCTTCCGAGCACACTGGACAAGGCGTACGTGGAGCTCCGCGGAGCCACGCACTTCACCCCGAACTCCTCCAACACGACGATCGCGAAGTACAGCATTTCGTGGCTGAAGCGCTTCATCGACAATGACACCCGCTACGAGCAGTTCCTGTGCCCGTTGCCGTCGGTGAGCCTGACGGTCGCCGAGTCGCGGGGCAACTGCCCCCACACCTCGTAGCTCCAGGCTCCGACAAGGGGTGAGGGCCGGACCGCGCACGGCGGTCCGGCCCTTCGCCGTCGGGCGACCCCGCCGTGGCGCGTCAGTCGTCCTCGGTGAGGAACCCGGCGACGGAGGCGGCGAACCCGGGATCGCGGACAACCGTGAGATGGTCGCCGGGCAGCACCGTCAGCCGCGACCCCGCGAGGGCGCCGGCCAGCACCTCGGGCCGCGCGGCCAGGGGATCGCCCGCCCCGGCGAGAACCAGGGTGGGTATCCGGATCCGGTCCAGCGGCAGCGGCGCCCGGTGCAGCGAGCGGAGCTGAGCCGCGAGGGCCAGCCGGTCGGAGCCCGTGGTGTCGGCCAGGATCCGGAAGCCCCGGGTCCGCTCGGGGGCGTCGGCCGCGTCCTCGGCCGTCAGGGCGGCCGCCACCAGCTCCGGAGGCATGGCCCGGGTGTCCAGCCCGCCCAGCTCCACCGCGCCCGCGCCGATCCCGCCGACCACCAGCCGGGTGATCCGCTCGTCATCGGCGGCCGCGAGCAGCGCCACGACCGCCCCCATCGAATAGCCCGCCAGATGCACTTCCCCGGAACCGGTGCGGTCGATCAGCTGTCGCACGTCCCGGGCCATCAGCGACTCGCCGTACAGGGAGTCGTCGTGCGGCTTGTCCGACGAACCGTGTCCCCGGGCGTCGAGGGCGTATACGTGGCGGCCCCGGGCGACCAGGGCCTCGACCACACCGGGGCCTTCCCAGTTCAGCCGGGCATGGGCGGCGAAACCGTGCAGCAGAAGCACGGGGGGCAGCCCGCTCCGGGGCCCGCGGGACCAGGACCAGTACCGCAGCGTCAGGCCGTCGTCCGTACGGAATTCATCAGTCATGGCCCGACGTTACGGGCGGCGCGCGCGAGAGCAGGCCCGCCTTGTGCGCGTGCACAGCGAGATGCGGCTCGCCTTGGGAGGGTGCCCCGCAACCGGCCGGGGGCGGGGAGGGGCCGGACGCACATCTTCCGGCGCTGTATACGCGGAAGTAACGTGCTGGTGTGACTCCATCGACGACCGTGCACAGTCCGCTCCGGCTGTACGGCCGCAGCGGTGAACTCGCCATCCTCGACACCCTGTTGGCGCGGCTGCACAGGGGTGACGGCGGCTCGCTGGTACTGACCGCGCTGCCCGGCACCGGCCGCACCGCGCTCCTGGACAGCGCCGTGGCCGCGCACCGCGAGCGGCGTGCCGGCCCGGTCCTGTCCGCCACCGCGGCCCCCGACGAGCAGCGGCTGCCGTACAGCGGGCTGCACGCCCTGCTCTGCTCCGCGCCGGGCCCGCTTCCGCTGCCGCCCGACAGGGTGCTGCGCGACGGCATCACTCCCACGGCGCTTCTCGTGCTGCTGCGAGAACTCGGCTCCGCCCGCCCGTTGTTGGTGTGCGTGGACGACGGGCACGCCTGGGACCCCGATTCGCGCGCCGCCCTCGTCTTCGCGGCCCGCAGGCTCGGCGCGGGCAGCCGGGTCGCGGTGGTGATCGGTTCCGGTGACGAGACGAGCTTCGCCGGACTGCCCGCGCTCCGGCTGGGCCCCCTGGACGACGACGCGGCGGCGGCCCTCCTGGACCGGATCACCGACGCGACCGGCGTCGGGGAGCAGCTCGACCCCGTGGTCCGCGGCGAACTCCTGCGGGAGGCGGCCGGCAACCCCCGGCTGCTCGCCGGACTGGCCGCCCGGCTGACCCCCGGCCAACTCGCCGGACGCACCCCGCCGCCCTGGCCACTGCCCGGCGCGGAGGATGTTCTCGACGCGCACGCCGCCCGCCTCGACGGGCTGCCCCCGGAAACCCGCACGCTGCTCCTGCTCGCGGCCGCGGCGCAGGAGCACGAGCCGGAGGGGGCAGGAGCGGACATGGCCCTCCTGCTTCGCGCGGCCGCCTCGGCCGGCCTCGGCCCCGCCGTGCTCGACCAGGCCCTGCTCACCCCGGCCGGGACCGCCGGGGCCCTCCAACGGGCGGGCGACCGCCTCCACTTCAGCCACCCCCTGGTGCGCCGGGCGGTCCTGCACAGCGCCTCCCCGCAGCATCGCCGAGCAGTGCACGGACTGCTCGCCACCCTGCTGACGACCGCCCCGGCCGGCGCCCGGGGACGCGTCCGCCGGCCCGGGCGACGGGCGGCCGGACCTGGAGGCGGGGAAGGGCGCTCCGGCGGCCCGGCCTCCCGGACCGGGGCGGGGGTTCCGTACCTGACGGCAGCTGGTTCCCGCCCCGGCGACGGCGGCCGGGCGACAAGTTCCGGCTTCCGGGCGGGTGACGGCCCGGTGACCGCTCCGAGTCTGCTTCCGGGCGAAGTCCCGGTGACCGACTCCGGACTCCGCCCGGACGACGGCTGGGCGGCCGCTGCCGGCCTGCGTCCAGGTGACACCCGTACGGCCGGTTCCGTGCCCGGCCGTGCCCCTGGGGACGCTCGTGCGGCCGGTCCGGTGCCTGGTCCTGGCCTCGGGGGCGTCCGTGCGGCTGGTTCCGGTTCCGCCCCCGGCCCTGTTCCCGGTGACGCCCGTGCGGCCGGTCCCGTCCCTGGCCGTGTTCCCGCCGAGTCCCGCGCGATTGCACCCGCCCCCGCCCCTGCCCCCGTTCCGGTCCACGGCGGTGCCACCTGGCCCGGAACGCCGCTGCCCCCTCAACAGGGCACGTCCCGGTCCGGACCGGGGCACCGTGCGGCCGGGCCGTCCGTGCTGCCCGCGCTCGTCCAGCGTGCCTGTGCCGCCGCGGGGCCCGACGACGGGCTGGCCGACGCGCTGGAGGCTGCGGCCGTGGCTCCGCGCCCGCATGCCGAGCGGGCGGCCGCGCTCGCCCGTGCCGCGGTGCTCACCACCGACGAAGCGGTGCGGGCCGCGCGGTTCGCCGCCGCCGCCGAGCACACCCGGCTCGCGGGTGACGCGGGCAGGGCCCGTGCGCTGCTGGCCCGGGCCGGCGCCCGCCCCGCACACGACGGCGCGCATCTGGTGCGCGGACTGCTCGCCCTGCGCGACGGGCCCGCCGCCGACGCCCATGAGGCCCTCCTCACCGCTGCGGCGCTGCTCGCTCCGCACGACCCGCGCCGCGCCCTCGACGCCCGCCTCGGTGCCGCCGAGGCGGCCTGGGCGATGGGGGACGCGCTGGCGTACCTCGACGCCATGAGCCGGATCCCGGGCTCCGCGTCCGATCCGGCCCTCGCCCAATACTGCGATGGCATGAGCGCGGTGCTGTGCGGACGCATCGCCGAGGGGCAGGCACTGCTGCGCCGCTGCCTCGACGCGGCCGGCCGGGCGGAGGGATCGGCCCCGCTGCTCCGCGGCGGCGTCTCCGCCCTGGTGCTGGGCGACATCGACGCCGCCTGCCGGCTCGGGACCCGCGCCCTCGCCGCCGTACGGTCGGCCGGCCCCGAGGCCCTGCTGCCGCAGGCCCTGGAACACCTGGCGTACGCCGAGCTCCGGGCCGGCCGCCACGCCCCCGCCCGCGCCCACGCGCTGGAGGGCCTGCACGCCGCCCGGCGTACCGGACAGCCCAACACCGCATCCCACCTGCACGCCGTGCTCGCCCTCACCGCTTCCGTCGAGGGCGGCGCGGAGGCCTGTACCGCCCATGCCGACGCGGCCCTCGCCGGGGCCGGACCCCACGGACTCGCCCAGGCCGCGACCCTCGCCACCTGGGCACTCGCCCGCGCGGACCTGGCGGCGGGGCGCTCCGGCGAGGCCGCGGCCCGGCTCGACCCGCTCGTGCGGCCCGGCCCCAGGCGCGGGCACTTCGCCACCCGGATGCTCGCCGTACCGTGCTACGTCGAGGCGTCCGTCCTGGCCGGACGGGCGGACCGGGGCAGGGGAGCGGACCCGGTCGCCGACGCCGTGGCGGAGTTCGCCGTGTGGGTCACGCGCACCACCGATCCCCAGGCCCCCGCCCAGCTGGCCCGCTGCCGCGCCCTGTTGGCGGCACCGGCCGATGTGGCGGGACGGTACGAGGAGGCGCTCGCCCACCACGACCGCGCGGGCGGCGACTTCGAACGCGCCCGCACCCAACTGCTGTACGGGGCGTGGCTGCGTCGGCGCCGCCGCACCCGGGAGGCAAGGGGGCCGCTGCGGGACGCCCTGGTCGCCTTCGAACGGTGCGGCGCGCGTGCCTGGACGGACAGGGCGAGCGGAGAGCTGCGGGCCGCCGGGGAGGCCGTGGAGGGCTCGGCCTCGGCGGGCGGCACGCATCCGCTGGCCGCGCTGACCCCGCAGCAGCAGCGCATCGCCCGGTGCGTCGCGGAGGGGGCCACCAACCGTGAGGTGGCGCTGCGGCTCTCGGTGAGCACCCGGACCGTCGACCACCATCTGCGCAATGTGTTCGCCGCGCTCGGAGTGCGGTCCAGGACCGAGCTGGCCAGGTTGCTGGACCGCTGAACAGCCTCCGGCGAAGGGCTCGGGTTTCGGCTCCGAGTCCGAGAGGTTGCAGGACCGTGATGAGAAGAACGCCGCAAACCTCTAGGTACCGACTGGGCGGTATGCCATTCTGCGGGCGTCAGGATGATTCGGTGTGCTCATGCCCAATGCCGGGCTGGGTGAACCGGAGCCGGCCGTATTCCGGAGCCGGCCGAATCCCGGTGGAGGCCGCCATGCCGCAGGTCGTACGTTCACGGGTCAGGGTGCTGCACGGGCCGCCCCCCGTCGCTCCGATGCCACGCCGCTTCCGTTCGCTGGCCGATCGAGAGGCCGTCGCCGTACTGCACCGCGCTGCCCGGGTGCTGATCGAGGGGCTGCCGGAGCTGACGGACCGGCTCGTCGAGGCGCTGCGCGAACAGGAGCCCGCCTATCGTTCGGCCATCGAGGCCGACGCGTCGGAGATCTGGCAGGAGGTTCACCACTCGCTGCGGCACAACGTCGGATCGCTCATCCAGCCCCGGGAGTTCCGGGAGGCCGCCCACCGCACCTCCCGGCGGATCGGCGAGGTCCGTGCCGAGCAGGGCCTGCCGCTCGACGCGGTCCTGCACGCCTTCCGGATGGGCGGTGCGATGGTCTGGCAGGACCTGGTGGACGACACCGCTCGCCGCCACCCCGAGGACATCCGGCTGCTGGTGCATGTCGCGGCGGACGTCTGGAACTTCGTGGACGAGCACTGCGGAGTCGTCGCGGACGCCTACCGCCAGACCGAGCGCAGGCTGACCTGGCGGCGGGAGAACCGCCAGCGCCTGATGACGGCGGCGCTGCTGGACGGCACCGCGCAGATCGCCGAACTGCCGGACGCCGCAGCGATGCTGGGGCTGCCGGAGCACGGCAGGTACGCGGTGCTCGCGGTCTCCGCCGCCCGCCGCGCCCCGCACGGCACCGCGCAGCCGCCGATGACGCTGCCCGCCGGGACGGACGCGCTCTGGCACCCGGGCCCGGACGCGGAGTTCGCCATCCTTCCGCTGGCCTGGAACGAGGGGGAGGCGGACCCTGCCTGCCCGCTCACCGACACGGCGACCGGATCCGCGACCGCCGAGGGCCACGAAGCACCCGCCGGTGCGGTCGACGGCGACACCGGACTCGCCGCGCTGGCAGCCTCGTTGTCCGCCCCGCCCGGCACACGGGTCGGCATCAGCTCGGTCGTCGACGGGCTGGCTGCCATCGGGGACGCCCGGCGGCTCGCCGAGACCGCCCTGCGGGCCTGTCCGGCCGGGGGAGGGGTCGTCCTGCTCGACGAGCAACTGCCCGCCGCGCTGGTCGTCTCGTCCCCGGGACTCGGTGCGGCCCTGGCGGCGCGGGTGCTGGGGCCGCTGGACCGGCTGGACCCGGCCGACCGGGACGTGATCATCGAGACGCTCACGGCGTGGCTCGACTCGGACGGCTCCGCGCAGCGGGCGGGGGCCCGGCTGTACTGCCACCGCAACACGGTCCTGAACCGGTTGCGCCGCTTCGAGCAGCTGACCGGCCGCTGTCTGACCCGCCCGTCCGACGCCGTCGAGGTCTCCCTCGCCCTGGCGGCCCGCCGCCTGCTGGCGGGCTGAGAGCGGGGGAGTGCCCCCGCTCGCGCGCTCCCCGGCGGGCACCTGCTCCGCGCGCTCCCCGACGGGCACCTGCTCGGCGCGCTCGCCGACGGGCACCTGCTCGGCGCGCTCGCCGACGGGCACCTGCTCGGCGCGCTCGCCGACGGGCACCCGCTCCGCGCGCTCCTCGACGGGCTGAGAGCGGGGAAGCGCCCCCGCCACGCTGCTCGCCGGCGGGCGTGCGCCTGCCCCGACGGCAGCGTGCGCGAGGCGCTCACGCACGGCCGCGCCGACCGTACGTGAGTGGTCTGCGCGTTGTCCTGACGCGTGGCCTCGTTCGTGCCGTCGGCGTCCACCGAGCGGCCCCGCGCCGTGTGTTGGCGCGTGGCCTCGTCCGTACCGTCGGCGTCCACCGAGCGGCCCCGAGCCGTATGCTCGCGCACCGCCTTGTCCGCACCGTCTGTGTCCCGCGAGCGGCCCGAGCCAAGTGTTCCCGCGCGGCCTCGTCCACCGCCTGCCCCCGTCCGGCGGCCTGCGCGATGTGCTCGCGCACAGATCCGGCCCGTACCGGCTGTACCCACGCAGCGCACCCGCCCCACCCGCTGTACGCGGGCCCGGGCGCCTGATGCCGTGGCCGGCATGCCTTCAGTGCCCTCGATCCCTCGCGCGCCCCGCGTCACCGCGGGCGCCTGCGCACCTGCCGCCAGCTGTGTCCCGGCTCCGGGAACGCGCCGGTGAGCGGCGGCTTCGACGCGCGGTCCCTGGCCGTGGTCGTCTTCCTCGGATTCGTCGCCGTGTCACTGCTGCTGTGCGGGCTGGCCGCGGCGGACCAGGACGACCCGGAACACTTCTACGCGGGCGGCGGCTCCGCCCTCGGTCCGGCCGGGAGCGGGCTGGCCATCGCCGGTGACTACATCTCGGCCGCCACCCTGCTCTCCACCACCGGTTCCGTCGCCCTCGCCGGATTCGACGGCATCCTCTTCGCCGTCGCCACGGTCGCCTCCCTGGTCCTGGTGATGCGGATCCTGGCCGAACCGATGCGCCGCAAGGGCGTGTTCACCCTCGGCGACTTCCTGGCGGACCGGCTGGGCGATCCGACCGTACGCCGCGCCCTGGGGATCACCACACTGGTCGTGCTGGCCCCGCTGCTGCTGGTGCAACTCGCCACCGCGGGACGGGTCATGGCCTCCGTGTTCGGGCTGCCCGACGGCGCGCTCACCAGTTGCACCGTCGCCAGCGGCGCCCTGATGGTCTGCTACTCGGCCGTCGGCGGCATGCGCGGCACCGGCTACATCCAGATCGTCAAGGTCGCTGTGGTGCTGGCCGCGGTGACCCTGCTCGCCGGGCTGGTGCTCGCCCGCTACGGCTGGAACCCCTTCACCCTCTTCGACGCCGCACAGCAGGGCAGCGGTGCCGGCGGGTCCTACGCACGCCCCGGACTGCAGTTCGGCCACACCTTCGCCGGCACCCTGGATCTCCTCGGCTTCCAGCTGACCCTGGTCCTCGGAGCGGCCTGCATGCCGCACATCATGATGCGGCTGCACCCCATGCGCGACAGCTGGACCGTGCGCCGGGCCACCGTCTGGGCAGCGGCCCCGGTGGCCTACCTGTGCGCAGGGGTCGTCGTGGTCGGCCTCGGTGCGTCCGCACTCCTCGGCCACAAGGTCATCCAGGCAGCGGACCCGGCAGGCGGCACCGCGCTGCTGCTGGTGACCGGTGCGCTGGACCCGGGCGCCGACGGGCCGCGCGAGAGCCTGCTGTTCGCGTTCGTGGCCTGCGCGGTGTTCGCCACCACGCTGGCCGCGGTGGCCGGCATCACCCTGGCCGCCGCCTCCTCCGTCGCCCGCGACTTCGCGGCGAAGGCCCGGTCCCGTACGGCCGCCCGCTCCGACCGGTCCGCCGGGCGCGAGATCCTCCGCGCCCGCCTGGCCGTCGTCCTGACCGGCGCGCTCGCCGTCTACGTGTCCATGTACACGCACGACCGCAATCCGCAGGTGCTGCTCTCGCTCTCCTTCGCCGCCGCCGCGTCCGTACTGCCGCCGGTCCTGCTGTACGCGCTGTTCCGGCCGGGTTTCAACGCGCGCGGGGTGCGCTGGACCGTCTACGGCACGCTGCCGCTGATCGTGACCCTGATGGTGTTCTCACCCGCGTTCTCCGGCACCCACATCGCACTGTTCCCGACCCGCGACTTCCACTGGTTCCCGCTCCAGACGCCGGGCCTGGTCACCATCCCCGCCGGGTTCCTGCTGGGCCACCTCGGCTCCCGTGCCGGACGGCGGGAGCCGCCGGTGCCGCCCGGGCCGCGGCCGCACCGCGCCGCGCCTCTCACGCGGTAGCGGGCCGCGGCACGCCGGGCGGTCCGCCTACATGCCGAGCTTCGCCGTCGTCAGCCGGCCGATCGCGTCCGGCTCGCCCTCCATGTCCACCCGCGCCGCGTCCTGCCGCCCGAACGCGAACAGCAGCAGCTCGCCCGGCTCGCCCGTCACCGTCACCACCGGGGTGCCCTTGTGCGCGACCGCCGTCTGCCCGTCCGGACGGCGCAGCACCAGCCCCACCGGGGCCTTGCGCCCCAGGACCCTGGCCGCCTTCTCCGTACGCGACCACAGGACGTCGGCGAACACCGGGTCCGGCTCCCGCGCCGACCAGTCCGGCTGGGCGCGGCGGACATCCTCCGTGTGCACGTAGAACTCGACGGTGTTCGCCGCCTCGTCCAACTGCTTCAGCCCGAACGGGGACATCCGCGGCGGACCCGTACGGATGAGCTGGATCAGTTCCTCGTACGGCTTCTCGGCGAACTCGGTCATGACCCGGTCACGCCTGTTCCTCAGCGGGCCGATCAAGGTGCCGGCCGCCGCGTCCGGCCGCCGCTCCCTCACCACCACATGGGCCGCCAGATCGCGGGCCGTCCAGCCGTGGCAGAGCGTCGGGGCCTCCGGGCCCACGGCCTCCAACAGGTCGGCAAGCAGAAGTCGTTCGCGCTTCGCATGGGTCGACATGCCCGCCAGCGTACGACCGCCGTCCACCGTCCGCCCAGTGGACGCACGCCCGGACGGCCTCCCCGACCACGGCACAATGGGCGTATGACCAGCACGCCCACGCCCGGCACGCCCCGGCCCGCCAGCGACCTCGACCCCGCCATCGCCGCCCGCCTCAAGCGCGGCGCCGACGGGCTGGTCCCGGCCATCGCCCAGCAGTACGACACCGGCGAGGTGCTGATGCTCGGCTGGATGGACGACGAGGCGCTGCACCGCACCCTCACCACCGGCCGCTGCACCTACTGGTCGCGCAGCCGCCGGGAGTACTGGGTCAAGGGCGACACCTCCGGCCACATCCAGCTGGTCAAGTCCGTAGCCCTCGACTGCGACGCCGACACGGTCCTGGTCAAGGTCGACCAGACGGGTGCCGCCTGCCACACGGGCGACCGCACCTGTTTCGACGCCGACGTCCTTCCGCTCGGACAGTAGGGTCTGCCGCCATGGACCTCGACACGTTCCGCAAGCTGGCCGTCGACCGGCGCGTCATCCCCGTCACCCGCAGGCTCCTCGCGGACGGCGACACCCCGGTCGGTCTCTACCGCAAGCTCGCAGGGGAGCGCACCGGCACCTTCCTCCTCGAATCCGCGGAGAACGGCCGCACCTGGTCGCGCTACTCCTTCATCGGCGTACGCAGCGCCGCCACGCTCACCGCCCGCGACGGCGAGGCCCACTGGCTCGGTACCCCGCCGGTCGGCGTCCCCGTGGCCGGCGACCCGCTCCAGGCCCTGCGCGCGACCATCGAGACCCTGCACACCCCGCACGACCAGGAATCCGGGCTGCCGCCCTTCACCGGCGGGATGGTCGGCTACCTCGGCTACGACATCGTGCGCCGGCTGGAGAAGATCGGCGAGAGCGGCGGTGACGATCTGAAGCTCCCCGAGCTGACGATGCTGCTCACCTCCGACCTCGCGGTCCTCGACCACTGGGACGGCAGCGTCCTGCTCATCGCCAACGCGATCAACCACAACGACCTGGCCACCGGCGTCGACGAGGCGTACACGGACGCCGTCGCCCGGCTCGACGCCATGGAGCGGGACCTGAGCCGCCCCGTCGAGAACGCCCCCGCCGCCCTCCCGCCCTCCGAGCTCCCGCCGTACACCGCGCTGTGGGGCGGCCCCGCCTATCAGGACGCCGTCGAGGACGTGAAGGAGCGCATCCGGGCCGGCGAGGCCTTCCAGGTCGTGCCCTCCCAGCGCTTCGAAACCCCGTGCACGGCAAGCGCGTTGGACGTCTACCGGGTGCTGCGCGCCACCAACCCCTCGCCGTACATGTACCTCTTCCGCTTCGAGGGCTTCGATGTCGCGGGCTCCAGCCCCGAGGCCCTCGTCAAGGTCGAGGACGGCCGCGCGATGGTCCACCCGATCGCCGGCACCCGGCACCGCGGCGCCACCCCCCAGGAGGACCAGGCGCTCGCCGACGAACTCCTCGCGGACCCGAAGGAACGCGCCGAGCACCTGATGCTCGTCGACCTCGGCCGCAACGACCTGGGACGGGTCTGCGAGCCCGGCAGCGTCGAGGTCGTCGACTTCATGTCGATCGAGCGCTACTCGCACGTGATGCACATCGTGTCCACCGTCACCGGCCGCGTCGCCGAGGGCCGCACCGCCTTCGACGTCCTCACCGCGTGCTTCCCGGCGGGCACCCTCTCCGGCGCCCCCAAACCACGCGCCATGCAGATCATCGAGGAGCTCGAACCCACCCGCCGCGGACTGTACGGCGGCTGCGTCGGCTATCTCGACTTCGCCGGGGACTCCGACACCGCCATCGCGATCCGCACCGCGCTGCTGCGGGACGGCACGGCCTACGTCCAGGCCGGCGCCGGTGTCGTCGCCGACTCCGACCCGGTCGCCGAGGACACCGAGTGCCGCAACAAGGCCGCGGCGGTGCTGCGCGCCGTGCACACCGCCAACCGGCTCGGCGCCTGCTGAGGGGCCGTCCCCCAGGGGGGCGGTCGGCCGGTCCGGGGGCGTAAGGGATAGTGGAGTACGTGAGCGCTGTCCCCGTACCCCAGCCCCGTGCCGAAGCCGCCGCCGCGCCCGACAGCGCGGGAAGCCGCCGAAGCCTGGCAGCCGGCCTGCTCCTCGGGGCAGCCGGAGCCACCGTCGTCCTGCTCGCCTCCGGGCAGACCTGGGCCGACGGCAAGGCCGTGGTCGGCGGCGGCGCCCTGGCACTGAAAGCCGAGGGGCAGGACGTCACCGGCGTCCCCGCTGCCCTCGCCATAGTCGGTCTGGCCGCCCTCGTCGCCGTCTTCGCCGTCCGCGGCGCCGGCCGGCTCGCCGTCGCGGGGCTGCTGGCCCTCAGCGGGCTCGGCGCCGCGCTGAGCGCCTACCTCGGCGCCACCGACAGCGGCGCACTCGACGAGAAGGCCGCCCGGTCCACCGGCGACACCTCCGCCACGATCGAGGCCCTCGGCCACACCGCCTGGCCCTACGTCACCGCGGCAGGCGGACTGCTGATCCTCTTCGCCGGGCTCCTCGCCCTGCGCTTCGGCAGCCGCTGGCCCACGATGTCCGGACGGTACGAGCGCGACGGCACCCCGCGCCCCCGCAAGGCCCGTCCCACCGCCCCGGATCCCGACCGGCCCGAGGACCTGTGGAAGGCGCTGGACCGCGGCGAGGACCCGACGCGCGAGGCATGACCCCCCAGCTCACGTCGTACCCGCGCGTACGGGACAATGACCGTGAGCTCGCAGCACAGCGGCACCCACAGCGGCACGGTTGCGGCGACCCCGAGCGATACCAACAGCGCAACACCAACGAGGAGCAACTCATGGCGGGCAGCAGCCACGGACACACCCCGGCCGCCTGGACCGGTGTCATCATCGCCTTCATCGGCTTCTGCATCGCGGGCGTCTTCATGGTCGCGGCCAACCCGCTGGGCTTCTGGGCCGGAATCGTCGTCGTCTTCGTCGGCGGGATCGTCGGCCTCGCGATGAAGGCCGCCGGCCTCGGCATGCCGAAGGAGTCGGCGGAGCTGGCAGCGGCCAGGGCCCGCGCCGGACAGGCGCAGACGTCCTGAATCCCTTCCGGGGACGCACCCACGCAAGGCGCAGCCCGGCCCGGGCTGCGCCTTTCCGCATCAGCGGCGACAATCACCGGGTGGACGCCTCGCCTTCCCCCACCCCTCCTTCGCAGGCCGCCGCCGTGCCGCCCCCCGGTCCGCAGCCGGTGACCGGCGTGCCCCCGGCACCCGGCCACGGACCGGCGCCCGTACGTGCGCCCGTTCCCGCCTCGCGGCTGCGCAGGGTCGCCAAGCCCGCCGGCGTCCTGGCGGGCGTCCTCGCCGCCTTCGCGTACGTCGGCACCGTGGACCCCAACGAGACCGGCCACTACCCGGTCTGTCCGCTGCTCCGGCTCACCGGCATCTACTGCCCGGGCTGTGGCGGACTGCGCAGCGCCCACGCCGTCGCCCACGGTGACATCGCGGCGGCGCTCGGCTCCAACGCCGTCGCCGTCGTCGGCTACGCGGTCTTCGCGGTGCTCTGGGTGCTCTGGATGGTCCGCGCGGCCGCCGGGCGGCCGCTGCGGATCGAGCCGAAAGCGGTCCACTGGTGGGCGATCGGATCCGTACTGCTGATCTTCTCGGTGGTCCGGAACCTGCCGTTCGGATCGGCGCTGGCGCCGTGAATGCCCAGGTAGTGGGACACCCGCCAGGCGGATGCGGGCCCATGGGCCTCCTGCGGATACCATCGACATGGCCAGTCCTGTTCCCTTGTCAACGTCCCGGAAGGGGGCCTCTCGCGTGAGTGTGCTCGACGAGATCATTGACGGCGTTCGCGCCGACCTCGCGGAGCGGCAGGCGCGCGTAAGCCTCGACGAGCTCAAGGAGCGCGCCGCGCGCGCTCCCCAGGCCAAGGACGGAGTCGCCGCCCTGCGCGGCGAGGGTGTGACCGTCATCTGCGAGGTCAAGCGCTCCAGCCCCTCCAAGGGGGCCCTTGCCGCCATCGCCGACCCGGCCGCGCTCGCCGCGGACTACGAGGCCGGCGGGGCGTCCGTCATCTCGGTGCTCACCGAGGAGCGCCGCTTCGGCGGCTCGCTCGCCGACCTGGAGGCCGTCCGCGCCAAGGTCGACATCCCGGTCCTGCGCAAGGACTTCATCGTCACCTCGTACCAGCTGTGGGAGGCACGGGCCTACGGCGCCGACCTCGCCCTGCTGATCGTCGCCGCCCTCGAGCAGAAGGCCCTGGTCTCGCTGATCGAGCGCGCCGAGTCGATCGGCCTGACGCCGCTCGTCGAGGTGCACGACGAGGAGGAGGCCGAGCGCGCGGTGGACGCCGGAGCGAAGATCATCGGTGTCAACGCACGCAACCTGAAGGACCTCAAGGTCGACCGTTCGGTCTTCGAACGCGTCGCCCCCGAGATCCCGGCCCACATCGTCAAGGTCGCCGAGTCCGGTGTCCGAGGACCGCACGACCTCATCGCCTACGCCAACGCCGGCGCGGACGCCGTGCTCGTCGGCGAGTCCCTGGTCACCGGCCGCGACCCGCGGGGAGCCGTCGCCGACCTGGTCGCCGCGGGCGCCCACCCGGCTCTCCGGCACGGACGGGGCTGAACCGACCCGTGGCCGCCGACCGTCCCGCCACCCGCATCCGGCCGGGCCTGCGCCCCGCCGGGGCGAGCGCCCGGGACCCGCACGCGCCGCTGGCGCGCGGCTGCCGCCCCCGCGGCTGCCGCGCTCCCGCCCGGCGTGTGCACGGCCGGCGCGTGCGGTACGTGATCGGCGACGAGCCCGGACAGGTCAACGGCATGCGATGGCGCACGGGGTCCGCGCAGTAAGCGAGCCCCGGCCGTCGCACCCCGCCCCACCCGGCGGATCCGCACGACCGCACCGCCCGGCCACGGCCGCGGCGGCGCTCCGCTCACGGCGCAATACGGTGAACCCACCCACTGCCATGCCGAGGAGCACGTCGAGATGTCGTCCGACTTCTTCATTCCGGACCCGGAGGGTCTGATCCCCAGCGCCGAGGGGTACTTCGGTGCGTACGGCGGAAAGTTCATCCCGGAGGCGCTCGTCGCCGCCGTGGACGAGGTCGCCGTCGAGTACGACAAGGCCAAGGCCGACCCGGCCTTCGCCGCCGAGCTCAACGAGCTGATGGTGAACTACACCGGCCGGCCCAGCGCCCTGACCGAGGTCCCGCGCTTCGCCGAGCACGCCGGCGGCGCGCGGATCTTCCTCAAGCGCGAGGACCTCAACCACACCGGTTCACACAAGATCAACAACGTGCTGGGCCAGGCGCTGCTCACCAGGCGCATGGGCAAGACCCGCGTGATCGCGGAGACCGGAGCCGGCCAGCACGGCGTCGCCACCGCGACCGCCTGCGCGCTCTTCGGCCTCGAATGCACCATCTACATGGGCGAGATCGACACCGAGCGGCAGGCGCTGAACGTGGCGCGCATGCGCATGCTCGGCGCCGAGGTCATCGCCGTGAAGTCCGGCTCCCGCACCCTCAAGGACGCCATCAACGAGGCGTTCCGCGACTGGGTCGCCAACGTGGACCGCACCCACTACCTCTTCGGTACGGTCGCGGGCCCGCACCCGTTCCCCGCGATGGTCCGTGACTTCCACCGGGTGATCGGTGTCGAGGCCAGGCGGCAGATCCTGGAGCGGGCCGGCCGGCTGCCGGACGCCGCGGTCGCCTGCGTCGGCGGCGGCTCCAACGCCATCGGGCTCTTCCACGCCCTCATCCCGGACGCCGGAGTCCGCCTCATCGGCTGCGAGCCCGCCGGGCACGGCGTGGAGACCGGCGAGCACGCGGCGACCCTGACCGAGGGCGAGCCCGGCATCCTGCACGGCTCGCGCAGTTACGTCCTCCAGGACGACGAGGGCCAGATCACCGAGCCGTACTCCATCTCGGCCGGTCTGGACTACCCGGGCATCGGCCCGGAGCACGCGTACCTGAAGGACGTCGGCCGGGGCGAGTACCGCGCGGTCACCGACGACGCGGCCATGCAGGCACTGCGCCTGCTCTCCCGCACCGAGGGGATCATCCCGGCCATCGAGAGCGCGCACGCACTGGCCGGCGCCCTGGAGGTCGGCAAGGAGCTCGGCAAGGACGGTCTGATCCTGGTCAACCTGTCCGGCCGCGGCGACAAGGACATGGACACGGCGGCGCGCTACTTCGGGCTGTACGAGACCGACGCGGCCGTCGAGGCCGACGCGGACAGCGAAGGCGCCGAGATCGAGGGGGACGTCAAGTGAGCGGCAACATCGAGCTGCTGAACACCACTCTCGCCGCCGCGCGGGCCGAGAACAGGGCCGCGCTGATCGCGTACCTGCCCGCCGGCTTCCCGACCGTGGACGGCGCGATCGAGGCCGTCAAGGCCGTCGCCGCAGGCGGCGCCGACGTCGTCGAGGTGGGGCTGCCCCACAGCGACCCCGTGCTGGACGGCCCCGTCATCCAGACGGCCGACGACATCGCGCTGCGCGGCGGTGTCCGCATCGCCGACGTGATGCGCACGGTCCGCGAGGCGCACGAGGCGACCGGCATCCCGATCCTCGTCATGACGTACTGGAACCCGATCGACCGGTACGGCGTCGAGCGTTTCACCGCGGAACTCGCCGAGGCGGGCGGCGCCGGGTGCATCCTGCCCGACCTGCCGGTCCAGGAGTCCGCGCTGTGGCGGGAGCACGCCGACAAGCACGGACTGGCGACCGTCTTCGTCGTCGCGCCCAGCAGCAAGGACGAGCGGCTCGCCACCATCACGGCGGCCGGCTCCGGCTTCGTGTACGCCGCCTCCCTGATGGGGGTCACCGGCACCCGTGTCTCGGTCGGCGAACAGGCCCAGGACCTGGTGCGGCGCACCCGCGCCACCACCGGCATCCCGGTCTGCGTCGGCCTCGGCGTCTCCAACGCCGATCAGGCCGCCGAGGTCGCGGGCTTCGCCGACGGCGTCATCGTCGGCTCGGCGTTCGTCAAGCGGATGCTGGACGCGCCGGACGAGGCGGCAGGCCTCGCGGCCGTCCGCTCGCTGGCGGCCGATCTTGCGGAAGGTGTTCGAAAGCGCTGACACCCTTCGTAACCCGAATGGGTGGACATGGGACCGGGGAGGCACGCGAGTGCCTCCCCGGTTCGTTGCTGCGGGTGTGAGCGAGAAGAACCAAGAGGGAAAAAGGGCCGCGCGAGACCGGCTGAACCAGCAGCGCGAGCTGGCACGGGCGCGCGAGCGCCGCCGCCGCACGCTGATCGTCTCCGCGGCCGTGGTGGGAATCCTGGGACTGGCTGCCGTCGTCGGCCTGATCGCGGCGAACACCGGCGGCAAGGGCGACAAGGACAAGGCGTCGGGGCCCGCCGTCGCGCCGTCCGGCGCCACCGGGAAGGACAGCCTCGCCATTCCCGTGGGAGCGGACGACGCCCCGTCCACGCTCACGGTCTGGGAGGACTTCCGCTGCCCGGTCTGCGCCCAGTTCGAGAACGCGTTCCGCGACACGATCCACCAGATGGAGCAGAGCGGGCAGCTCAAGGTGGAGTACCACTTCGCCACGCTGATCGACGGCAACATGGGCGGCAGCGGCTCCCTCAAGGCGGCCAATGCGGCGGCCTGCGCCCAGGACGCCGGCAAGTTCCCCGCGTACCACGACGTCCTGTACAGCAACCAGCCGCCGGAGTCCGACGACGCCTTCGGTGACAACAGCAAGCTGATCGACCTGTCCAAGAAGGTCGAAGGGCTCGACACGCCCGCGTTCCGCGGCTGTGTGGAGGACGGTGCGCACGACACCTGGGTGGAGAAGTCCAACACCGCGTTCGAGAACGGCGGCTTCCAGGGCACCCCGACGGCCCTCCTCAACGGCGAGTCGATCTTCCCGAAGAAGGGGGACGAGCCGATCACCGTGGCCAACCTGAAGAAGTGGGTCGCCGAGGCCAACAAGGGCAAGAAGCCGGGCACGGTCACGCCCACCCCATCCGCCTCCTGAGAGGCGGGCAGCCGGGCGGATCGACGGTCCGCTCGTTACCCAGACGTTGCCGGGCGGGTTGCCGTACGTCCCGCCCGGCAGGGTAGCGTCGACCGTGCCATGAATCTTGCCTACATTCCCAGCCCGTCGACCGGCGTGATCGATCTCGGACCGATCCCGCTCCGCGGCTACGCGTTCTGCATCATCATCGGTGTCTTCGTCGCCGTCTGGTTCGGCAACAAGCGCTGGGTCGCCCGAGGCGGCAGAGCCGGCACTGTTGCCGACATCGCCGTCTGGGCCGTGCCCTTCGGCCTCGTCGGCGGCAGGCTCTACCACGTCATCACCGACTACCAGCTGTACTTCAGCGACGGTGAGGACTGGGTCGACGCCTTCAAGATCTGGCAGGGCGGCCTCGGCATCTGGGGTGCGATCGCGCTCGGCGCGGTCGGTGCCTGGATCGGCTGCCGCCGTCGCGGGATCCCGCTGCCCGCCTGGGCCGACGCGCTCGCCCCCGGCATCGCCCTGGCCCAGGCCTGCGGCCGCTGGGGCAACTGGTTCAACCAGGAGCTGTACGGCAGGGCGACCGACGTGCCGTGGGCGCTGAAGATCAGCGAGGGCCCCAACCGGGTCGCCGGCACCTACCACCCGACGTTCCTGTACGAGTCGCTGTGGTGCGTCGGCGTGGCCCTCCTGGTGATCTGGGCGGACCGCCGCTTCAAGCTCGGACACGGACGGGCGTTCGCGCTGTACGTCGCCGCGTACTGTGCGGGCCGCGCCTGGATCGAGTACATGCGGGTCGACGAGGCCCACCACATCCTCGGACTGCGCCTGAACGTGTGGACCGCGCTGATCGTGTTCGTGCTGGCGGTGACGTACATCGTGATCTCGGCGAAGGTGCGGCCGGGGCGCGAGGAGATCGTCGAGCCGCAGGCGTCGGAGACGCCCGAGACCCCGGACACGGAGTCCGGCGAGGCCGAGAGCGGCGACTCGGAGTCCACTGACACGAAGCCGGTCGAGGCCGAGGCAGAGCCCGACGTGGACGCGCCGAAGACGAACGGCGAGGCGGAGACGGCCAAGGGCTGACGCCGACGCACATCCGACGACGAGGGGCCGCCGAACCATTCGGCGGCCCCTCGCCACGTGGTGCGCACACCCGCCGACGCCAGGTGTCCTCAATCGCCGGACGGGCTCGATTCCGCCAGGGCAAGCGTGCGGTGGGCCTGGGCCACCACCGCCGCGTCGACGAAGCGGCCGTCCGGCAGCGCCAGGGCGCCCGCCTCGATCCGGGATGCCTCGATGATCTCCTGCGCCGCCTCGACCTCCTGCGGCGTCGGCCGGAAGGCCCGCTCGATCACCGGGAGCTGCCGGGGATGGATCGCCGCCCGGCCGAGGAAGCCCAGCGCCCGCCCATGGGCACAGGACGCCCACAGCCCGTCCAGGTCCCGGACGTCCGGGAAGACCGACTGGGTGGGCGGGGCCAGCCCGGCCGCCCGGGCCGCGACCACCACGCGGCTGCGCGACCAGTCGAGCCCCGCGTCGTCCCGTACGCCCAGATCCGCCCGCAGGTCCGCCTCCCCGAGCGCGATGGAGCGCACCTGCGGATGGGCGGCGGCCACCGAGTACGCGTGCTCGATGCCGAGCGCCGACTCCAGCAGGGGACAGAGCGCGACCCCCGGGGCCAGTGCCGCGATGTGGTGCACGGACGCGGCATGGGTGATCTTCGGCAGCCGCAGCCCCGCGAGGCCCGGCAGCCCGGCCAGGGCCAGGACGTCCGCCTCGTCGTTGACCCGGACGTGGACCGGAGTCGCCGTGGGGGAAGCCGGATCGGAGAGAAGCTCGACGGCTGCCGACCGCGCGTACTCCTTACGGTCGGGGGCGACCGCGTCCTCCAGGTCGACGATCACCACGTCCGCCCCCGCGATACGCGCCTTGCGCACCACGTCGGGCCGGTCACCAGGGACGTACAGCCAGGTCAGTGGGGTCTCGGCGGTCACAGGACACGCTCCGCCCGCAGGGCCTCGATCTCCGCGCCGCTCAGACCGAGGCCGGTGAGGATGTCCTCGGTGTCGGCGCCGTGCGGCCGCCCCGCCCAGCGGATCGACCCCGGGGTCGCGGACAGCCGGAAGAGGACGTTCTGCATCCGCAGCGGGCCCAGCTCCGGGTCGTCGACCTCCGTGATGGAGTCCAGGGCCCGGTACTGCGGGTCCTCCATCACGTCACGGATGTCGTGGACGGGCGCGATGGCGGCCTCCGCCTTCTCGAAGGCCGAGAGGGCGTCGTCCCGGGTGTGCCGCGCGATCCAGTTGCCGACCGCCTCGTCGAGTTCGTCACTGTGCTCGGCCCGCGTGGTGCCGGCGGCGAACCAGGGCTCGTCGATCAGTTCCGCCCTCCCCACCAGGCGCATCACGCGCTCCGCGACGGACTGCGCGGAGGTGGAGACGGCCACCCACTGCCCGTCCGAGGTGCGGTAGGTGTTGCGCGGGGCGTTGTTGCGCGAACGGTTGCCGGTGCGCGGCTGGACGTACCCCAGCTGGTCGTACCAGAGCGGCTGCGGGCCGAGCACCGTCAGGATCGGCTCGATGATGGCCATGTCCACGACCTGGCCCAAGCCCGTGCGGTCCCGGCCGGCCAGCGCCGCCATCACGGCGAACGACGTGGCGAGCGCCGCGATCGAGTCGGCGAGACCGAACGGCGGCAGCGTCGGAGGCCCGTCCGGCTCCCCGGTGATCGCGGCGAACCCGCTCATCGCCTCCGCGAGCGTGCCGAAGCCGGGCCGGTGCGCGTACGGACCGAACTGGCCGAAGCCCGTCACCCGGACCAGCACCAGCCGCGGATTGACGGCGTGCAGCTCCGCGGGGCCGAGCCCCCACCGCTCCAGCGTGCCGGGCCGGAAGTTCTCGATGATCACATCGGTGCCGGCGGCCATGCGCAGCAACACATCCCGTCCGGCCGGGCAGGAGAGATCCAGCGTGAGGTTGCGCTTGTTGCGGCCGAGCAGCTTCCACCACAGCCCGACCCCGTCCTTCGTCGGACCGTGCCCCCGGGACGGATCGGGCTTGTCCGGGTGCTCGACCTTGATCACATCGGCGCCGAAGTCGCCCAGCACGGTGGCGCAGAGCGGTCCCGCGAAGAGGGTGGCGAGATCGACGACGCGCAGCCCGGTCAGGGGCGCCGCTCCCGGCGCGCTCATGCGGCGTCGATTTCGCTGCGGTACGGCATGGAGATCGAGGCGCCGGGCTTCTGCACGCAGAGCGCGGCGGCGGAAGCGGCCCAGGCGATGGCCTTCGGCACCGGCTGCCCCTCGCCGAGCGCCACGGCGAGCGTGCCGACGAAGGTGTCCCCGGCGCCCGTGGTGTCGACGGCGGTCACCTCGGGGGCGGGGAAGTGGACGGTCTGGCTGCCCCGTGCCGCGTACAGGCAGCCCTTCGAGCCGAGCGTGATGACGACGGCCGGCACCTGAGCGAGGAGGATCTCGGACGCCGCGTGCGGTTCGGCCTGCCCCGACAGTTCGGCCGCCTCGTACTCGTTGGCGATCAGCAGATCGACACAGTCGAGGAGTTCGGCGGGCAGTTCCTGTACAGGGGAGGGGGTGAGGACGGTCCGCACTCCCTGGGCATGACCGGCCCGGGCCCCCTCGATCACGGCGGACAGGGGCAGCTCCAGCTGGAGCAGCAGCAGATCGGCCTCGGCGATCGCGGCGATCTCGCCCGGGCCGAGCGCGGTGACGGTGCCGTTGGCGCCGGGGATGACGACGATCGCGTTGGAGCCCTTGCCGTCGACCACGATGTGCGCGGTGCCGCTGGGCCCTTCCGCGGTGTGCAGGAGATCGGTGTCGACACCCGAGTGCTCCAGGTTCTCCCGGATCCGGAGGCCGTACCCGTCGTCGCCCACCGCGCCGATCATCATCACGTCACCGCCCGCACGGGCGGCGGCGACGGCCTGGTTGGCGCCCTTGCCGCCGGGGACGGTGAGGAACTCCCGTCCGGTGACGGTCTCCCCGCGCTCCGGAGCCCGGTCGACATAGGCCACGAGATCCATATTGGTGCTGCCGAGCACCGCGACTTTGGTCATGGGCGGAGTTCCTCCTCGTGGGTGAGCCGATGGGTCAGGCCGGCGAGGGTGTCGAAGCCGACCGAGTCGAAACCGGGGACGGACGTGGCGAGCCGGTTCTTCAGCGGGGTGGTCCACCGGTCGGGCAGCGCGTCCGGCCGCCCGGCCAGCAGACCGGCGAGCGAACCGGCGGTCGCCCCGTTGGAGTCGGTGTCCCAGCCGCCGGACACCGCACGGCAGATCGAGCCGGTGAAGTCACCGTCGGCATGGGTGAGGGCGGCGGCGAGCAGAGCCGCGTTGGGCAGCACATGTACCCAGTGATACCTGCCGTACGCCGTGTGCAGCCGGTCGACGACCGTATCGAAACAGTCCTCCTCCCGGGCCGTCGCGATGCCCTCCCGCACGGCCTGTGCGAACCGCGAGCCCGGGGGCACCACGCGCAGGCCGGCGGCCAGACACCCGTGCACATCGGCCTCGCCGCCGGCCGCCTCGGCGAGCGCCGCCGCGGTGAACATCGCGCCGTACACCCCGTTTCCCGTGTGGGTGAGGACCGCGTCGCGGTGGGCCTGTCCGGCCGCCGTGGCGGGGTCGCCGGGATGGGTCCAGCCGTGGACGTCGGCACGGATCTGCGCCCCGATCCACTCCCGGAAGGGATTGCGGTGGCGGGCGGTGTCCGGTGGTTCCAGGCCGTCGAGCAGATTGCGGTACGCGATCCGCTCGGCGGTGAACGTCCGGCCCGCGGGAAGCTCCTCCAGCCAGAGCCGGGCCAGGTCGGCGGTGGTGAAGGAGCTGCCGTACCGCTGGAGCAACAGCACGGTGAGGAGCGGGTAGTTGAGATCGTCGTCCTCGGGCATCCCGTCGATGTTCTCGGCCAGCGAGGTGGGTTCGGACCGGCGGTTCCAGGGATAGGTGGCGGCCAGTGCCGGAGGCAGGCCGCGTGCGGTGAACCAGGTGTCCAACGGCCAGTTGCCGGTGGCATGGGCCAGGGCGCGGATGCCCTCCAGCGGCAGCTTCTCGACCGGTTTGCCGAGCAGGCAGCCGGCCGCGCGGCCCAGCCACGCCGCGTGCAGCCGCTCGCGGTCCACCGCGAACGGCTCCGAACGGGGGTGGGGCCAGTGCGGGCACGCGTCCCGGACCGCGTCGAGTGCGGTCGGTTCGTCGTCGGCCAGCGGCGACTCCAGCAGGGCGAGTTCGTCCAGCAGATGCCCGGCGACCGCGCGCAGCCCGGGAGGGGCGGGGAGCGCCGAGGCGCCCGCGCGGTCCGGGGCGGGCGAGCCGCCGGCCTCGTACCACCGGCGGGCGATGTCCCGGGCATCCCGGCCGTCCTCGGCCGCCTGCCGCAACTCGTGCCCGACCAGGTCCTCGGGCTGGACCCAGGTGACCCGCACCGTCGTGGTCACGGCCGGCCCGCCAGCGTGGAGAAGGCCGACTCGTGGGCGCGGCGGCGGGCCGTGTCGCGCGCGAACACCTCGCGGGCGACCTCGCTCAGGGTGCGGGCCGGGGCGTGCAGATCGAGCCGGCTGGCCTCGCCGACCGTCCGCACCCAGTCGGCGGGGATCGCCCGCTCGCCGTGGAGCGCGCCCGCGACGGCGCCGCTCATCGTGGCGATCGAATCGCAGTCCCGCCCGTAGTTGACCGAACCGAGGACCGTCTGCCGGAAGTCGCCGTCCCCGACCAGCAGCATCCCGAGCGCGACGGGGAGCTCCTCGATGGAATGCAGCCGGGACGGGCGGCGGGCGCCCAGGGAGGGGGCGCGGTAGTCGGGGCCGACCGTGTCGAAGGGGGCGACGGCCTCCCGGAGCGGGACGAGGGCCGACTCGAAGTCCCGGTGTCCGGCGGCCTTCTCGCAGACCGCCTCGATCGCGGCCCGGGTGCCGTCCTTGGCGAGCGACAGACAGGTCTCCACGACACTCGCGGGCGTCGCCCCCGGCACGCAGGCCGCGGCGACGGCGGCCGCGAAGACGCCGGCCGCCTCCCTTCCGTACGACGACTGATGGGCGCCCGCGACGTCCAGCGCCTCGGCGTACGCGGCCTGCGGGTGGGCCGCGTTCACCAGGCCGACCGGCGCCATGTACATCGCCGCCCCGCAGTTGACGATGTTCCCGGCGCCCGCCTCGCGGGGGTCGACATGTCCGTAGTGCAGCCGGGCCACGATCCACTTCTCGGCGAGGAAGATCCGCTGCAGCGGCAGCGCCTCCGCCTCCAGCTCCGGAATCCAGCGGGGGTTCGAGATCAGCTCCGGTACGAGGTGGTCGGCGACGGAGTACGCGTCGAGATGGCCGCGGACCCTGCCGTACACGCGCACCAGCGCATGGGTCATCAACGTGTCGTCGGTGACGTGCCCGTCGCCCTTGTGGTACGGCGCGATGGGGCGGGCGGTACGCCAGTCGTCGCCGTCCCACGGGCCGACGACGCCGGTGATCCGCCCGCCGTGGCGGGCCACGATCTGCTCCGGGGGGCGGCCCTCGACCGGGCCGCCGAGCGCGTCGCCGACGGCCGCGCCGACGAGCGCTCCCGCGATCCGTTCATCGAGGGTCGGCGCCGCGGGCGTCGTGGGGGGTGCGGACCTCGTGGGCGCCGTGGGCGCTGTGGATGTCATGTCCGAATTGTCCACCCGGGGGCACCGGTTCCGTGTCTGCCAGCAGCCCGGCGAGTTCGATCAGATCCGTGCCCGCGAACCGGGGCAGCGCACACCCCGCCAGGGTGCGGCACGCCTCGCGCCAGCCGTCCGGCACGGTCGTGATCGAGCCCAGCGCCCCGGTGAGCGCGCCGGCCAGGGCGGGGGCCGAGTCGGCGACCCGGGAGAGGCAGGCCGCCGACGGCACTGCCTGCGCGATGTCGCCACGGGCGGCGGTGGCCAGGGCGAGGGCGACGGGGACCGTCTCGGCCGCGGCGATCCCGTAGCTGTAGACGTGGTCGACGATCTGATGCTCCAGCACCGGCACGAGGGCGAACGCCCCGGCCCGCTCACCGGCGAAGTCGCGGGCGATCCGGACCGCGTGGGCGGCGTTGCGGGCGATCTCGGTGCCCTCGGGGAGCTGGGCGAGCGCGGCGTTCACCGCGGTGTCCACGTCCGCCCCGCCGAGCGCCTCGGCGATCGCGGCGGCCATCGCCCGTGCCCCGTGCACTCCGTCGCCGTCCTGCGTGTAGCGCGCGTCGAACTCCGCGAGGTCGGCCGCCGCCTCGGGATCGCCGGGGTGCACCACGGCCAGCACTGCGGCCCGCACGCAAGCCGCGTCGTCGAAGTAGTGCGGGTTGTCATGGCCGGTGGCGGGCGGGCGCAGCCCGGCGGCGAGATTGCCCAGCCCGGCCCGGACCGAGATCCGGGCCCGCAGCGGCAGCACGGCCGACTCGACCTCGGGCGCACGCGCGGCCGCGGCGGCGACCTCGGCGGCCAGCGCGTTCCAGGCGGCGTCCACGGCGGCCCGCATCCGCCGCCCCGGGGGCAGGCCCTGCAGAGCGCCCGCCGCGGAGGTGAGTACCGTCCCGGCGGCGAACGCCGCCCATTCGGCGTCGTCGGACGGGCCGAGCCGCAGGGGTTCGGGAGGCTGGTTGAGCGCGATGGGCACCGGCAGCGTGGTGGTCGCGTTCTGCTCGGCGAACGTGTCGAGCTCACGGGTCAGCCGACGGGTCCACTCCGGCATCCGGGCCGCCCGGTGCCGCGCGGCCGGCCATCCGGCGGCGTCCCCGGACGCGAGTCCGAGCAGCAGCCCCTCGATGCGGGCCCGGCGCGGTGTGCGCGGCCGGGCGGCTGCTGGACCGGCCTCGGCCCGCGCGGTCTCACCCGGCCGCTCGTCGCCGGGAGGTTCGAGCGCGTCGCCGGGACGCGCGGGGATGTCCCCGGCCGTGGTTCGGGAGGCGTCCCGGGCCGTGGTTCGGGAGGTGCCCCGGGCCGTGGTTCGGGAGGTGCCCCGGGCCGTGGTCATCGCCCCACCGCCGTTCCGGGGCCGGTGGCAGTGGGTGTGACGTCCACCGGTGCCTGCGGTCCGGGCGGCCCGTCCCGGTCCTCCGCCTCGTCCGGGGTGAGCAGCTCCGCGATGTCGAGGACGTGGTGGCCGCGCATCGACGGCAGGCAGCTGCCGCGGACCGGGCCGATCGCGTCCGCCCAGAGGGGCGGGATGGCGGACGCGCCGTGCAGCGCTCCGGCCAGGGCTCCGGCCACCGCGGCCGTCGTGTCGGCGTCGCGGCCCATGTTGACTGCGGTCAGTACGGCCGTACGGAAGTCGCCCCGCGCCGCCGCGAACGCGCCGAAGGCCAGGCCGACCGCCTCCGGGGCCAGGTCCGTCCACGGGTAGCCGCCGACGACGACGGCCGAGCGCACCGCCCGCTCCCTCGTGAGGCGGTCGGGATACGGACGCCGGGCGGCCGTCACCGCCCGGCGCAACGAGCGCGCCGTCCACGAGTCCATCGGTACGACGGAGAGCGCGGCGGCGATCACGGAGGTCACCCCGGCCCCCGTCATCGCAGCCGCCACTCCGGCCGCCACCGCCTGGCCGCCGTAGATGCCCTCGCCGTCATGGCTGACCCGGCCGTCCACCGCGACCAGCCGCGCAGCCTCCGCGGGCCGGCCCGCGGCGAAGACGCCGAAGGGTGCCGCCCGCATCGCCAGACCGTCGCTCCAGGCGTGCCGGTGCTGGGCGGAGATCGGGGCGGCCAGACCCCGGCGCAGGTTCTCCAGCGTGCCCCGCTCGCTGAAACCGGCACCGCGGAACGGGCCCTCGTCCAGATCGGCGATCCACAGGTGCCAGGCCCGCTCGACATGGGTGACGGTCAGCGCCGAACCGTGCCGGGCCAGCAACAGCCCGGAGAAGATCGCGTACTCCGTGTCGTCCGTGCCCGCCGGGTCGTCGCTCACGAAGCCCTCGATGCGGCCCCAGCGGCGGCGGATCTCGGAGGGCCGCATGTTCTCCGCGGGGGCGCCCAGCGCATCGCCCACCGCGAGGCCCAGCATGGCGCCCCTGGCCCGGTCGCCGAGGGTGCCCGGGGCCGTACCGGCGGCCGGGTCCGGAGCGTCGCGGACCGCCGCCCGCGCGCCGTTCGCCGGCGGCCCTGCCGGATTTTCTGCGGTCAGCTCCATCGCGTCGACCCTTCGCTCGTACCGAGCCAGTTCTCGTCCCTGTGGGATCTGTGCCACGCGGAGCCACGACAGAGGCCGATTATCACCACAAAAGGGCCACTCGGATGACGCCCTTCGGACAGCAAGGGAAGGCGTACCTACGTGATTACGGAGGGTGGTAAGTACGGCCTGCCTTGCTGGCGGGGGCCATTTTTCGTGCGTATTTTCGATGATGACAAGCGGGGGCGGAGCGATCGGAATCCGCTGCCGGAGAAGGGGAGAGCTGTGTCCATCATCGAGACCGACGCCGTACTGCACGAGGCGCACCGGGACAACCACACCCACCGTGACGTCAACGGCGGCTGGCTGCGTCCGGCGGTGTTCGGCGCGATGGACGGGCTCGTCTCGAACCTCGCCCTGATGACCGGCGTCGCGGGCGGTGCGGTCTCGCACCGCACGATCGTGATCACCGGCCTGGCCGGTCTGGCCGCGGGCGCCTTCTCGATGGCGGCCGGCGAATACACCTCCGTCGCCTCGCAGCGCGAACTCGTCGAGGCCGAGCTCGACGTCGAGCGGCGGGAGCTGCGCAAGCACCCCAAGGACGAGGAGCGGGAGCTCGCCGAGCTCTACGAATCGCGCGGCGTCGAGGCGGGGCTGGCCCGCGAGGTCGCCCGCCAGCTGTCGCGCGACCCCGAGCAGGCCCTGGAGATCCACGCCCGCGAGGAGCTGGGGATCGACCCGGGCGACCTGCCGTCCCCCCTCGTCGCCGCCGTGTCCTCGTTCGGCGCCTTCGCGCTGGGCGCGCTGCTGCCCGTACTGCCGTACCTGCTCGGCGCGGACGCGATGTGGCCCGCCGTGCTGCTCGCCCTGGCCGGGCTCTTCGGCTGCGGCGCGGTGGTGGCCCGGGTCACGGCCCGCAGCTGGTGGTTCAGCGGGCTGCGCCAGCTGGTGCTCGGCGGTGCGGCGGCCGCGATCACCTACGGCCTGGGCGCCCTGTTCGGTGTCGCCGTCGGGGGCTGAGCCCTCGGATCCGGTACGGTCCACGGCCACGCACACCCTCCGGTGTGCGTGGCCGTAACGTATGCGCCATCTGTGTGACGTACGTCCTGATCGCCGCCACTGGGCGGATCGGCTGTACGCGACGTAAAATGAGACTCTATGCAGGGCTACACATAAGTAGTCGTTACCCGGCGGTTTCGTTTCCTTTGCCGCCGGGCATGAGCCGTAGACACCGCAGGCAACGACGCCTGCTCTCTGCGGTCTCCCGGGCGCCGATCCTCCGACTGCGACCCCCTCCACCGCCCACGGCGGTGTCCGTATGTTGGAACGAGCTATCCGCTTTTTGAGAAGCGTCCCATCATGTAATCTGCACGAAATTTCGCAGAGGGCCAACGTCGTCCCTCGGCACTGCACATGCCACGACGACGACGGGAGAGCCGATGCGCACCGACGCCTGGTCGCCCATGGACGGTCGCCCCGCCCAGCAGGGGATGTACGACCCCCGCAACGAGCACGACGCCTGCGGTGTCGGGTTCGTAGCCACTCTGACCGGTGTGGCCGGCCACGAGCTGGTCGAGCAGGCGCTGACCGTACTGCGCAACCTCGAACACCGCGGAGCCACCGGATCCGAGCCCGACTCCGGTGACGGAGCCGGAATCCTGCTCCAGGTCCCGGACGCCTTCCTGCGCGAAGAGGTCACCTTCGAGCTCCCCGAGGCCGGCGCCTACGCCGTCGGCATCGCGTTCCTGCCCGCGGACGACTCCACCGAGGCCGTCCGCAACCTCGAGAAGATCGCCGCCGAAGAAGGCCTCAAGGTCCTCGGCTGGCGCGAGGTCCCGGTCACCCCCGACATCCTCGGCAACGGCGCACGCGCCACCATGCCCGAGTTCCGCCAGCTCTTCGTCGCGGACGGCGAGAGCACCGGCATCGCGCTGGACCGCAAGGCCTTCGTCCTGCGCAAGCGCGCCGAGCGTGAGACCGGGGTCTACTTCCCGTCGCTCTCCGCCCGCACGATCGTCTACAAGGGGATGCTCACCACCGGACAGCTGGAGCCGTTCTTCCCGGACCTCTCCGACCGCCGTTTCGCCACCACGGTCGCGCTGGTCCACTCCCGCTTCTCCACCAACACCTTCCCGAGCTGGCCGCTCGCACACCCGTACCGCTTCGTCGCGCACAACGGCGAGATCAACACGGTCAAGGGCAACCGCAACTGGATGAAGGCCCGCGAGTCCCAGCTCGCCTCCAGCCTCTTCGGTGAAGCGCAGCTCGACCGGATCTTCCCCGTCTGCACCCCGGACGCCTCCGACTCGGCCTCCTTCGACGAGGTCCTGGAGCTGCTCCACCTCGGCGGCCGCTCGCTGCCGCACTCGGTCCTGATGATGGTCCCCGAGGCGTGGGAGAACCACGACTCCATGGACCCGGCCCGGCGCGCCTTCTACCAGTACCACTCCACGATGATGGAGCCCTGGGACGGCCCGGCCTGCGTCACCTTCACCGACGGCACCCAGGTCGGCGCGGTCCTCGACCGCAACGGTCTGCGCCCCGGCCGCTACTGGGTCACCGACGACGGCCTCGTCGTCCTCTCCTCCGAGGTCGGCGTCCTGGACATCGACCCCGCCAAGGTCGTCCGCAAGGGCCGCCTCCAGCCCGGCAAGATGTTCCTCGTCGACACCGCCGAGCACCGCATCATCGAGGACGACGAGATCAAGGCGTCCCTCGCCGCCGAGCAGCCCTACCAGGAGTGGCTGGAGACCGGCGAGATCGAGCTCGAGGACCTCCCCGAGCGCGAGCACATCGTCCACACCCACGCCTCGGTCACCCGCCGCCAGCAGACCTTCGGCTACACCGAGGAAGAGCTCCGCGTCCTCCTCGCCCCGATGGCCCGCACCGCCGGCGAACCGCTGGGCTCCATGGGCACGGACTCGCCGATCGCCGCGCTCTCCGAGCGCCCCCGGCTGCTGTTCGACTACTTCACCCAGCTGTTCGCCCAGGTCACCAACCCGCCGCTGGACGCCATCCGCGAGGAGCTCGTCACCTCGCTGCGCTCCACGCTGGGCCCCCAGGGGAACATCCTGGAGCCGACCGCCGCCGCGTGCCGCGCGGTCACCCTGCCCTTCCCGGTGATCGACAACGACGAGCTGGCCAAGCTCATACACATCAACGCCGACGGCGACATGCCGGGCATGAAGGCCGCCACGCTCTCCGGCCTCTACCGGGTCGGCGGCGGCGGCGAGGCCCTCGCCGCCCGGATCGAGCAGATCACCACCGAGGTCGACGCCGCCATCGAGGACGGCGCCCGCCTGATCGTCCTGTCCGACCGGCACTCCGACGCCGAGCACGCGCCGATCCCGTCGCTGCTGCTCACCTCGGCCGTCCACCACCACCTCATCCGCACCAAGCAGCGCACCCAGGTGGGCCTGCTGGTCGAGGCCGGTGACGTCCGCGAGGTCCACCACGTCGCCCTGCTGATCGGCTACGGCGCCGCCGCGGTCAACCCGTACCTGGCCATGGAGTCCGTCGAGGACCTCGTCCGGGCCGGCACGTTCATCGAGGGCATCGACGCCGAACAGGCCATCCGCAACCTCATCTACGCGCTGGGCAAGGGCGTCCTGAAGGTCATGTCCAAGATGGGCATCTCCACCGTCGCCTCCTACCGCGGCGCCCAGGTCTTCGAGGCCGTCGGCCTCGACGAGGCCTTCGTCGAGCAGTACTTCAACGGCACCGCCACCAAGATCGGCGGCGCCGGACTCGACGTCGTCGCCAAGGAGGTCGCCGCCCGGCACGCCAAGGGCTACCCCGCCACCGGCATCTCCGCCTCGCACCGCGCGCTGGAGATCGGCGGCGAGTACCAGTGGCGCCGCGAGGGCGAGCCGCACCTGTTCGACCCGGAGACGGTCTTCCGCCTCCAGCACGCCACGCGCAACCGCCGGTACGACATCTTCAAGAAGTACACGGACCGGGTGAACGAGCAGTCCGAGCGCCTGATGACGCTCCGCGGGCTCTTCGGCTTCGCCTCGGACCGTGAGGCCATCGACATCGACGAGGTCGAGTCCGTGGCCGACATCGTCAAGCGCTTCTCCACCGGCGCCATGTCCTACGGCTCCATCTCCCGCGAGGCGCACGAGACCCTCGCCATCGCCATGAACCAGCTGGGCGGCAAGTCCAACACCGGTGAGGGCGGCGAGGACGCCGACCGGCTCTACGACCCGGCACGCCGCTCGTCCATCAAGCAGGTCGCCTCCGGCCGCTTCGGTGTCACCAGCGAGTACCTGGTCAACGCGGACGACATCCAGATCAAGATGGCGCAGGGTGCCAAGCCCGGCGAGGGCGGCCAGCTGCCCGGCCACAAGGTCTACCCGTGGGTCGCCAAGACCCGGCACTCCACCCCGGGTGTCGGTCTCATCTCCCCGCCGCCGCACCACGACATCTACTCCATCGAGGACCTGGCTCAGCTGATCCACGACCTCAAGAACGCCAACCCGGCGGCCCGCATCCACGTGAAGCTGGTCTCCGAGGTCGGCGTGGGCACGGTCGCCGCCGGTGTCTCCAAGGCGCACGCGGACGTCGTCCTCATCTCCGGCCACGACGGCGGAACGGGCGCCTCCCCGCTCACCTCCCTCAAGCACGCGGGCGGCCCCTGGGAGCTCGGCCTCGCCGAGACCCAGCAGACCCTGCTGCTCAACGGCCTGCGCGACCGCATCGTCGTGCAGACCGACGGCCAGCTCAAGACCGGCCGCGACGTCGTCATCGCCGCACTGCTGGGCGCCGAGGAGTTCGGTTTCGCGACCGCGCCGCTCGTCGTCTCCGGCTGCGTCATGATGCGCGTCTGCCACCTCGACACCTGCCCGGTCGGCATCGCCACCCAGAACCCGGTCCTGCGTGACCGCTTCTCCGGCAAGGCCGAGTACATCGTCAACTTCTTCGAGTTCATCGCCCAGGAAGTCCGCGAGATCCTCGCCGAGCTCGGCTTCCGTACGATCGAAGAGGCCGTCGGCCACGCCGAGCTCCTGGACACCGACCGTGCGATCACGCACTGGAAGGCCCAGGGCCTCGACCTCGCTCCGCTGTTCTACGTCCCCGAGCTGCCCGACGGCGCCGTCCGTCACCAGATCGCCGAGCAGGACCACGGTCTGTCCAAGGCCCTCGACAACGAGCTCATCAAGCTCGCCGCCGACGCCCTGAACGCCGACAGCGCCGAAGCCGCCCAGCCGGTCCGCGCGCAGATCGCGATCCGTAACATCAACCGCACCGTCGGCACGATGCTCGGCCACGAGGTCACGAAGAAGTTCGGCGGTGCGGGCCTGCCCCAGGACACCATCGACATCACCTTCACGGGCTCCGCGGGCCAGTCCTTCGGCGCCTTCCTCCCCAACGGTGTGACGCTGCGACTGGAGGGCGACGCCAACGACTACGTCGGCAAGGGCCTCTCCGGCGGCCGCGTCGTCGTCCGCCCGGACCGCGGCGCCGACCACCTCGCCGAGTACTCCACCATCGCGGGCAACACCATCGCCTACGGCGCCACCGGCGGCGAACTGTTCCTGCGCGGCCGCACCGGTGAACGGTTCTGCGTCCGCAACTCCGGCGCCACGGTCGTCTCGGAAGGCGTGGGCGACCACGGCTGCGAGTACATGACCGGCGGACACGCCGTCGTCCTCGGCGAGACCGGACGCAACTTCGCCGCCGGCATGTCCGGCGGAGTCGCGTACGTCATCGACCTGAACCGCGACAACGTCAACGTCGGGAACCTCGGCGCGGTCGAGGAACTCTCCGACACCGACAAGCAGTGGCTGCACGACGTGGTGCGCCGCCACCAGGAGGAGACCGGATCCACGGTCGCCGAGAAGCTTCTCGGCGAGTGGGCCACCGCGGTGGCTCGCTTCAGCAAGATCATCCCGTCCACCTACAAGGCAGTGCTCGCCGCCAAGGACGCCGCTGAGCTCGCCGGTCTCTCCGAGCAGGAGACCACCGAGAAGATGATGGAGGCGGCGACCAATGGCTGACCCCAAGGGCTTCCTGACCACCGGCCGCGAGGTCGCCAAGACCCGCCCCGCCGGCGAGCGCGTCAAGGACTGGAACGAGGTCTACGTTCCGGGCTCGCTGCTCCCGATCATCAGCAAGCAGGCCGGCCGCTGCATGGACTGCGGCATCCCGTTCTGCCACAACGGCTGTCCGCTCGGAAACCTCATCCCCGAGTGGAACGACTACGCCTACCGCGAGGACTGGACCGCCGCGTCCGAGCGCCTGCACGCCACGAACAACTTCCCGGAGTTCACCGGGCGGCTCTGCCCGGCCCCGTGCGAGTCGGCGTGTGTGCTCGGCATCAACCAGCCGGCCGTCACCATCAAGAACGTCGAAGTCTCCATCATCGACCAGGCGTGGGACCGCGGCGACGTCACCCCGCAGCCGCCCGAGCGCCTCTCCGGCAAGACCGTGGCCGTCATCGGCTCCGGGCCGGCCGGACTCGCCGCCGCCCAGCAGCTGACCCGGGCCGGCCACACCGTCGCCGTCTACGAGCGCGCGGACCGCATCGGAGGACTCCTCCGGTACGGCATCCCCGAGTTCAAGATGGAGAAGGCGCACATCAACCGCCGCATCGAGCAGATGCGCGCCGAGGGCACCAAGTTCCGCACCGAGGTCGAGATCGGCAAGGACATCGACGCCGCGAAGCTGCGGCGCCGCTACGACGCCGTCGTCATCGCCGCCGGCGCCACCGTCTCCCGCGACCTGCCCGTCCCGGGCCGTGAGCTGAACGGCGTGCACTTCGCGATGGAGTACCTGCCGCTCGCCAACAAGGTGCAGGAGGGCGACCTGACGGTCTCCCCGATCACCGCCGAGGGCAAGCACGTCGTCGTCATCGGCGGCGGCGACACCGGCGCCGACTGCGTCGGCACCGCCCACCGCCAGGGCGCGGCCTCCGTCACCCAGCTGGAGATCATGCCCCGCCCGGGCGAGGACCGGAACGCCAACCAGCCCTGGCCGACCTTCCCCATGCTCTACAAGGTCACCTCCGCGCACGAGGAGGGCGGCGAGCGGGTCTACTCCGTCTCGACCACCCACTTCGAGGGCGACGAGGACGGCAGCGTCCAGGCGCTCCACTTGGTCGAGGTGGAGTTCAAGGACGGTAAGCTGGAGCAGAAGCCCGGCACCGAGCGGCAGATCCCCGCACAGCTGGTCACCCTCGCGATGGGCTTCACCGGCACGGACCAGGCCAACGGGCTGGTCCAGCAGTTCGGTCTGGAGCTCGACGCGCGGGGCAACGTCGCCCGTGACGACGACTACGCCACCAACGTCGACGGCGTGTTCGTCGCCGGAGACGCCGGCCGAGGCCAGTCCCTCATCGTGTGGGCCATCGCCGAGGGCCGCTCCGCGGCACGCGGCGTGGACCGCTTCCTGACCGGAGCCAGCGCACTGCCGGCCCCGATCCGCCCGACGGACCGTTCCCTGATGGTCTGATACGGCACACCAGACGTCCCGTACAACGGCGTACGGAACTGAACGCGGCGCCTGCCCGTCCCCGACCGGACGATTCGGCAGGCGCCGTGGCGCATCCCGGGCCAGGCCCGCGCTCCCTCTCAGGTGACCAGGGCCAAGGCGCAGGTGGCGGCGGACACCGCCGTCACCGACAGCACCAGCCCGGTCAGGACGAAACGCCCGACGCCGATCCGTGTCCCCTGCCACCGGCACCGCTCGAACCACAGCAGCGTCGCCAGCGAACCCCACGGCGTGACGACGGATCCCGCGTTGACCCCGATCAGCAGGGCGAGCAGCTGATGGTGGTTGTCCACCGGGATCACCGCCTCGCCCGCCACGTACGCCGGCAGGTTGTTGAGCACGTTCGACAGCCCCGCGCCCACCCCGGCCGACCGCAGCATCCCCAGGAAACCGTCGTCCGAGCCGAGTGCCCGCACCAGCAGCTCATGCAGCCCGTGCGCGTTGACCGTCTCCACGACCAGGAACATCCCGGGGACAAGTACCAGCAGCCGCCACGGAACCAGCGACACCCGCAGCTCCTCCCGGCGCCGCACCGCGTAGGCCGCCACCACGATCACCATCGCGACCAGCGACGCCGACCACAGCGGCACGTCCAGGAGCAGGATCGCCAGCAGGAAACCGCCGCAGGCCACCGAACAGATCCGCAGCAGCACCGGATCCCCCGGCACCGGCACGGCCGGCGGGGTGTAACGGTCGGCACCGCGCCGGCCGCGGCGCCAGTAGAACACCCACAGGCACAGGGCCGTCACCCCGATCGCCGCCAGCTGGGGCAGCCACATCACGGCGGCCAGACCGGCCGGGGACAGCGCCACCCGGTCCGCCGCCAGCAGATTGGTCAGGTTCGACACCGGCAGCAGCAGGCTCGCCGTGTTGGCCAGCCACACCGTCGTCATCGCCAACGGCAGCGCCGCGATGCCCACCCGGGTACCGAGTGCCAGCATCACCGGTGTCAGCAGGACCGCGGTGGTGTCCAGATTCAGAGTGATCGTCGTCAGCGAGGCGAACGCCACGCAGAGCCCGAAGAGCAGGGGATAGCGGCCCCGGCCCGCCCGCGCCACCCAGGCCGCCACCACATCGAAGACCTGAGCCCGGCCCGCCAGCTCCGCCAGCACGATCACCGTGGCCAGGAACACCAGCAGCGGCCCGACGCGCCGCATCTGCTCAGCCGCGGGATCAGCGGGCAGCAGCCCGGTTGCCACCGCCACCACCCCCAGCAGGAGCAGCGCGCCCGCCAGACGGTCCAGGGGATGGAGCCGCCGCACCAAGGAGACCGCACCGGAACGCACGGCCCCCGGCCCGGAGTGATCATTCCGCATGCGGGTCATCGTGTCAGACCGTGCGCCCCCAGCCGCTCAGCCCGTCAGCGCCGAGGTCTTGAGGACCACCAGCAGCACCAGTACGGCGAGCAGCACCACACACCCGGCCGCCTGGACCGCCGTACGCCGCTGCGCCGGGGCGTACGCGTAGACGACCGTGACGACCGCGCCGGTCAGCAGGCCGCCCAGATGCCCCTCCCACGAGGTGAAGGCCGCCGAGATCACCATCCAGATCAGGAATCCGGCGAGGAACCGGTTCACCGCCTGCATGTCCCGGCCCAGCCGCCGGTTGATGACGTAGAACGACGCGGCGAGACCGAAGACCGCTCCGGAGGCGCCCACCGCGGAGTCGAGCGGCGCGACCAGGTAGACCAGCACCGAACCACCCAGCGCGGACAGCAGATACAGCGCGAGATACCGGGCCCGCCCCAGCTGCTCCTCGACGATCCGGCCGAGGTTCCACAGCGCGTACATGTTGAAGACGATGTGCAGCACGCCGAACGGCAGCGAGCCGAAGGAGGACTCGGCCGGCGGCAAGTGCAGGAAGGCCCCGGTCAGCAGCCGGTACCACTCACCGTCCACCACCCCGATCACGTCGAGGCCGGGGAAGCCCCCGTCCACGTAGACGTACTGGCTGCCGTCCGGGCCGGTCAGACCGGCACCCGTCATCGCGAACCGGTCGACGATCCCGGGCCGGACCAGCTCACCCAGGTACACCAGGATGTTGAGGCCCATCAGCACACAGGTGACGAGCGGCACCGCACCGCGGGGCACCGCACCGCCGAAGACCGTCCGCGCCTGCCGTACCGAGCGCTGCCCCTCCTTCACGCACTCCACGCAGTGGTGGCCGACGGCTGCCTCGCGCATGCAGTCGGGGCAGATGAAGCGCTCGCAGCGGGTGCAGCTCACGTACGTCTCGTACGAGGGGTGGCGATAGCACGTGGTGACGGCGGCCTCCATGGCCGGCTCCTTCGTCGGTCTGCGGACACGAGGCCGGTGGGGGCGGCGGCGATCAAGATAGCGAACCCGGGGGACCGGTCTAGGCTCGGGGTTCCACATCACCGACGATCGGAGCCCCCTGATGACCGCCGAGGCGTTCCGGATCCTGCGCGCGGCCGGCCGCACGCCGGTGAGCTGGAAGAACGGCGGGGGCACCACCCGGGAGATCGCCGCGTCCCCCGGTACCACGACCGATGCCTTCGACTGGAGGGTCAGCCTGGCGGACGTGACCGCGGACGGGCCGTTCTCCGTGTTCCCGGGCGTCGACCGGACCCTGACGGTGGTGGAGGGGGCCGGGATGGACCTGATGGTGGGCGGCGAGCACCACATCGTCGACGAGCCGTACTGGCCGCACGACTTCCCGGGCGACGCGGTCACCGACGGCCGGCTCCTGGGGGGCCCGGTCGTCAACCTCAACGTGATGTACCGAAGGGGCCGGACCCGGGCGGAGACAGCGGTGGTGCGCGGCACCCTCCGGCTGATGGCTCCGGAGGGCGGGGCGGTGCTCGCCGTGGCGCTGGAGGACGGTGCCGTCATCGACGGCACGGACACCGGACTCGGCTGCTACGACGCGGTGTTGCTGCGGAGCAGGGCTTCGTGCGTGCTGCGGACGCAGGGGTACGCGGCACTGATCACCCTGTCGGGCTACGAGCCGGGTATCCAGTAGCGGTGTACCTGTGAGACCTTCGGGCGCTCACCCGCGGCGGGCAGCCCCTGCTTCTCGGCCACGGGCATCATCACCGCGCCGAACTTGTCCATGGCCTCCTCGGACTCCCAGAGGTCGTACACCTCGATGCCCCCGTCGGTGCTGACGCAGACGTGCGCGAGGCACCCAGCGAACGTGTCCCCGGGCATGGACTGGAGTTCCCCGTTGAGCTTCTCGTACTGGTCCGTCGTCATGCCCGGCAGCGACGCCTTCATGAAGATCGCCATCTGAACTCACCTCGGAGCGGGAGCGGGCCCTCCCCGCCGCCCGGACGGCGGCCTCTGCCCCTCCAGCACATCACGCCGGGGTCCCTGCGGCATCCGTCCGGGTGGTCCGCGACCGCGCTTGGAGAATCCGGACAGAGGATGTCGGGATTCCCGGGTTCGATGGAGTCATGACCTCAGCCACCTGGACCGACTTCCGTTCCGCCGAACCGGACTTCGCCGACACCGTGCGCCGGCGCTTCGAGCAGTACAAACACCACGTCCTGGCGACCCTCCGCAAGGACGGCTCCCCGCGGGTGACCGGCCTCGAAGTGGAATTCCGGCTCGGCGAGCCGCTCCTCGGCATGATGCCGAACTCGCGCAAGGCACTGGACCTGTTCCGCGATCCCCGTTTCGCGGTGCACGCCAACCCGGGCCCCGACGCCGAGATGGCCGACGGGGACGTACGGATCTCGGGACGCGCGGTGGAGGTGACGGACCCCGACCTGCTGGCCCGCTTCATCGCCGAGGTGAAGCCGCCCGAGCCCTTCCACCTCTTCCGGGTGGAGCTCACCGAGGTGGTACGCATCGGCCTCGAGGGAGGCGACACCCTGGTCATCCGGTCCTGGCGCCCCGGCCGGCCGCTGCGCACGATCCGCCGGGGCAACGACGACGGCCCGACGGCCGCAGCGCCCTGACGGCCCCGGTGCGGGGCCGCGGACGACCGGGGCGTCCGCGGCCGCTCCCGCCGGGCGGAGAATGGGCGGGTGCCTAACAAGAAGAAGCCCCAGGTGACCCCCGCGCCCGAGCGCCGCGGCGAACTGCTCGCCACGGCCGCCGAGGTGTTCGCCGCCCAGGGATACAACGCCACGACCGTCCGCAGGATCGCGGACGCGGCCGGCATGCTCGCGGGCAGCCTCTACTACCACTTCGATTCCAAGGAATCGATGCTCGACGAGATCCTCTCCAGCTTCCTGAACGAGCTCTGGGAGGGGTACGACGCGGTTCTCGAGGCCGGACTCGGCCCGAGGCAGACCATCGAGGCACTCGTCACCGAATCCTTCCGCGAGATCGACCGGCACCGAGCCGCCGTCGCCATCTACCAGAAGGAGGCCCGGCATCTGGCGGACCAGCCCCGGTTCCACTACCTCGCCGACTCGCAGGAGAAGTTCGAGAAGGCATGGCTCGGAACCTTGCAGCGCGGCGTCGCCGACCGCACCTTCCGGGACGATCTCGACATCCGCCTCACCTACCGG
This sequence comes from Streptomyces sp. NPDC005761, assembly GCF_040630635.1. NCBI lineage: Bacteria > Bacillati > Actinomycetota > Actinomycetes > Kitasatosporales > Streptomycetaceae > Streptomyces > Streptomyces sp. NPDC005761. The sequence goes on from NZ_JBEXXX010000004.1 coordinate 148,229, forward strand.
TTCGTCCGCGACACCGTCTGGGTCGCCGCTTCCTGGTACCGGCCGGGCGGACAGCACAGCCCGGAGGAGATCGCCCGCCAGTACCTCTCGATGGTCCTGGACGGCATCGCCCTGCGTCGCTGAGCCCGCCGGTGAACGGTGTTTCGCACGGCTTCGAATCGGCTCCGGGCCGGACGCCCCAAGGGGTCGCCCGGATATCCGCCGGTCGACGGCGCGGCGTGTCCCACCGCTGGTCGGCAGATCGTGCTACGGTGGTCCGGTTGCAGTTTTGGTACCCATGAACTTTATGTGCGCCTGACGGGAATGCTTCCTCAGGCGCTTTATTGTTTTCCGGCTTTCTCCGGGTGGGGCTCAATGCGGCGACTTGGAATTCGTAAAGTGCGGATTTCCGGCACTGCACCTGTTTTAGGAGAATGACATGGCTACTGGAACCGTGAAGTGGTTCAACTCGGAAAAGGGCTTCGGCTTCATCGAGCAGGACGGCGGCGGCGCCGACGTCTTCGCCCACTACTCCAACATCGCCACCCAGGGCTTCCGTGAGCTCCAGGAGGGCCAGAAGGTCTCCTTCGACGTCACGCAGGGCCAGAAGGGCCCGCAGGCGGAGAACATCGTCCCGGCCTAATTGCCGGACGCGTACCTCGCAGCCGGGGCCCGCACCGTGACGGTGCGGGTCCCGGCTTGTGCTGTCCCTGGGAAGTAGCGCAAAGACCGGGCGCCGACCGGCGCCCCGCACCGGGTGCGACGAAGCACCCCGGGAGTCCCGAGTGTTCCGCGCGCCGCGTACAGCGGTATGCCCGCACGTCCACGCAGCCCCGGAACTCTCCCGCGGTCCCCAGCAGTCCCACGTAGTTCCCAGGAATCCCCCAGGAGGGCAATTCCGTATGACCCGCTCCGAACGTCAGGACCGTCCCGCCCGCAATCGCCCGTCGAGGGGGCGTGGCACGGCCCAGGCAAAGGCAACCGCACAGGGTTCCGGCAAGGGATCCGGCAAGGCGTCGCCCCGTCGCAGGGCCACGCCGCCGCAGGGCGAGTTCGCCCTGCCCGAAACCATGACCCCCGCACTGCCCGCCGTCGAGGCGTTCGCCGAGCTGGACATGCCCGCCGCCCTGCTGAAAACCCTTGCCGCGCAGGGCGTCACCGACCCGTTCCCGATCCAGGGCGCCACCCTGCCGAACTCGCTCGCCGGCCGGGACATCCTCGGCCGCGGCCGCACCGGCTCCGGCAAGACCCTCGCCTTCGGCCTCGCGCTGCTGGCCCGTACCGCCGGGCGCCGCTCCGAGCCGAAGGCGCCGCTGGCGCTCGTCCTCGTCCCGACCCGCGAGCTCGCCCAGCAGGTCTCCGACGCGCTGACCCCGTACGCCACCGCCGTCAACCTGCGGATGGCCACCGTCGTCGGCGGCATGTCGATCAGCAAGCAGTCCGGCACGCTGCGCCGGGGCGCCGAAGTGCTCGTCGCCACTCCGGGCCGGCTCAAGGACCTCATCGAGCGCGGCGACTGCCGCCTGGACCAGGTCTCCATCACGGTCCTCGACGAGGCCGACCAGATGGCCGACATGGGCTTCATGCCGCAGGTCGTCGCCCTGCTCAAGCAGGTCGAGGAAGGCGGACAGCGGATGCTGTTCTCCGCGACCCTGGACAAGAACATCGACCGGCTGGTCAAGATGTTCCTGACCGACCCCGTCGTCCACTCGGTCGACCCGTCCGCCGGTGCCGTCACCACCATGGAGCACCACGTGCTCCACGTGCTCGACGAGACCGACAAGAAGGCCGTCGCCACGAAGATCGCCGCCCGCGACGGCCGCGTGATCATGTTCGTCGACACCAAGCGCGCCGCCGACCGCTTCGCCAAGCGGCTGCTCGCCAGCGGTGTACGGGCTGCCGCGCTGCACGGCGGGCGTTCCCAGCCGCAGCGCAACCGGACCCTGGACCAGTTCAAGAACGGCGAGGTCACCGCGCTCGTCGCGACGAACGTGGCGGCCCGTGGCATCCATGTCGACGACCTCGACCTGGTCGTCAACGTGGACCCGCCCACCGACCACAAGGACTACCTGCACCGCGGTGGGCGCACCGCACGCGCCGGCGAGTCCGGCAGCGTCGTGACGCTGGTGCTGCCCGAGGAGAAGCGGGAGATGACCCGGCTGATGCAGGACGCGGGCATCGCCCCCCGCACCACCCGGATCAGGTCCAGCGACGAGGAGCTCACCCGGATCACCGGGGCGCGCGAACCGTCGGGTGTCGCGATCGTGATCGAGGTCCCGCAGCCGACCCCGCCGAAGCCGCGCACGCGGTCCGGCGCGGGCACGGGTACGGGCGCCGGTACCGGCAGCGGCTTCCGCTCGGGCAGCCGCGGCCGCGGCCGCCGCGGTGGCACCGGCGGCGCCGGTGGAGCCGGTGGCAGTGGTGGACAGGGCACCGGCGGCGCGTCCCGGGGCTCGGGCACCGGGGGCGCCTCGCGCGGTTCCGGTACGGGTGGCGCTTCTCGCGCTTCCGGTGCCGGTGGCGCCGGCCCCTCCGGCGGTTCCGGCCGGGGCGGCGCCCCGGCACGTGGCCGCCGAGCGGCCTGACGGCCGAACCCTCACTCCCCACCGTCCGGCGGCCGAGGACGGGGCGTCAACCGGGTCCGCCCGGAGCCGCGCTCCCTTCCTCTGTCCCGGGCGGGCCTGTTTTCGTCCGCCCCGACCGTGCAAGCACTTCCGCGTCGAGGACGGAGCGTCAACCGGGTCCGCCCGGAGCCGCGCTCCCTTTCTCGGCCCCGGACGGGCCTGTTTCGTCCGCCCCGACCGTGCAAGCACTTCCGCGCCGAGGACGGGGCGTCAACCGGGTCCGCCCGGAGCCGCGCTCCCTTCCTCGGCCCGGGGCGGGCCTGTGCCGTCCGCTCCCAACCGCGCAAGCACCTCCGCGCCGAACGCCCTCCGCAGCGGATCGTCCGCCGCACACCACGCGAGCGCCGCCTGACGGGTCTCCTCGCCGCCGCGCTCGCACAGGGCCTCGGCGGATGCCCGCCAGTTGTCCAGCCCCGGCCCCCCGGACCGCACGGCCCGCCTGGCCAGTTCCTCGTAGGGGGCGAGGTGACCCAGCTCCCGCTCCAGGACCGTGGCGATCGCACCGTGCCCCGTCTGCTGATCCCGGCCCGCGGCCGGCCGGCCGTCACGGACGAGTTCGACGGTCAGCGTCTCCCCGCCGTCGACGACGGACCGGCGCACCACCACCTCGTACGCGTCTTCCTCCCCGTACAACTCCCGCAAGCCCGCCCGCATCTCCTGCTCCAGGTCGGTGTCCAGCATGCGCCGCGCCTCGCCGAGCGCCTCCTCGACCGCGCCCTCCACCGCCCCCGCTCCGTGCCGCAGCAGCGCGCGGACCGTCGCCGTTGAGCCCCTGCGGGCCGCGAGCAGCAGCGGCGACTCGCCCTCCGGACCCGGCAGACAGGGGTCGGCACCATACATCAGCAACACCTCGGCCGTCCGGGCGTGCCCCAGCCCCACCGCCCACCGCAGCGCCGTGAACCCGAACTGCTCGCGCAGATCCGGCCGCGCCCCGGCCGCCAGCAGCGCCTCGACCACCTCCGTGTGCCCGCCGCACGCCGCTCCGCACAACGGGAGATCGCCCGACTCCGGACCGCAGGCCCGGTCGGGGTCGGCGCCCGCCGCGAGGAGCAGCCGCACCACCCCCGGACGGTCCGACACTGCCGCGAGATAGAGCGCGCTCGCACCGTCCTCGTCCACCGACTCCGCGGACACACCGGCGCGGAGCAGCCGTACGACGGCGTTCTCACCCTCGTACAGCGCATCGAACAGGCTCGGCCCGCTCCCTGCCGCCGCCCTCGGATCTTCTGTCACATTTCGACTGTAATACGCCGTGCGCCGGGGCCACTTGCCCCAAGCGTCCCACCTGAGGGCTGTCCAGCGATTCCTGGCGGGCGCACGACGACTGCTACGGCACCTCTCCACGTAGCCTGAACGGCACGGGGGGACCCCTCCGTTGTCGAAACGCCCGAACACGTCCCGTATGTGGGCACCTCTCCGCCTTGCGATGCACCGCATCCGACGCCGCGCGCTGATCCACCAGGAAGTGCGGGACGGCCTTCAGGTGGTGCAGTCCAGCACCGACCGGCACAGCGCGCACCGCGCCCGCACGCGGCCGCGGACCGGGACCCTGTTGCGCTGATGGCAGGTCGGGCAGGCGAAGGCGACCCGCAGCCCGTCCCCTCCGGCCTCGAAGGCGTACGGAACGCCGGGATCCGGAACGGGAACGGCACCGGGATGATCCTGGGCGTAGCGCCGGTCCTTGGCGTACCGGCGCCGGCCCGCCCAGCCCGCGGCAGTCAGGGGCGGCTGCACGCTCTCGCGCAGGGCCTGCGCCCGCCCCTTGGTGTATGCGGTGTACGCCTGAGGGCTGGTGAACCACGGCGAGGGATCCTCGTCGAAGGCGAGTGCCCGCTTGGCCAGCACGTACCCGAACTCCTCCGGGGTGAGGTAGCCGAGCTTCTGGCTGGACGTGGCATCCTCCCGGAACGCGTCCAGCAACAGCCAGCCCGCTCCCAGATAAGCCGCCGCGGTGTCGGTGAGGATCTCGTTGTCACGCGTCCCCGGGAACTCGAGGCCGAGCCGGTGCAGGAGCACATGCATCACCTCGTGCGACAACGCGGCGCCGATGTCCCTGCGATGGGTACGGAAGCGGTCGTTCAGCTCGATGAAGTACTCCGGCCCCGCAGCGAGTTCGACACTCCCCGCATGCTCCATCGAGCGGAACGCCACGATCATCCGTGCATCCGGCAGCCGCAGATGCTGCACCATCGCACGGGCCACCCGCTGCGTACCGAGATGCAGGTCGTCCGCGTCGGCGAACGCCGCATCACCGGGGGCGAGACTGGGAGCGAAGCGCTGGATGCCGTCGTACGACAGTCGCCGGTACAGCGCGGTGATCGCCGAGCGGACGGTGGCCAGATGCGGGAAACCGTGCACCACAGGGCTGCTGTGAGGGCGGTCCGTCACGTCCGTACCCCCGCTCCGCGGCGCTCAACTCCTCACCACTGTAGACCGCGGCGGGCGGGGCCCGTCAGACGTCGGCCGCCGCCGGACCGCCCACCCGCACCGGAACCCCCGGCCCCAGCTCCGCATACGGCGCCCCCGCTCCCTCCACCTCCAGCACCCACACCTCGTTCCGGCCGTCCCGCAGTACCGGACCCGGCACGTACAGCGTCCGCTGCGGGCCCGCCGACCAGTAGCGCCCGAGGCAGAACCCGTTCACCCAGACGAATCCACGGGTCCAGCCCGGAAGTTCGAGCCCGGCATGCCCGGTTCCGGACACGTCCGCGGCCTCGAACGTACCCCGGTACAGTCCGGCGCCCCCGGACCCGTCCACCGGCAGGAAGGAGACACCCTCCAACGCGGCCGGCCCGTCGAACGCGTCGAGCCGCAGCGCCCGCGCCCGTACGCCGTGCAGGAACTGGCGCTCGTGCAGCACACCCCCGGTGATCCCCTTCGGCTCGCCCAGCCGAGGCCCGTAGTTGACCCGGCCCAGCGACTCCACCCACAGCTCCACCTCGGCGGGCCCGCCCACCGGCTCCGCCAGAGTGCAGTCCTCCTCGCTCAGGACGCCCCTGCGGGCCCCGTCCACGTACACCACCGCCCGGTCCCGCAAGCCGGAAACCCCCAGGGCGTACGGGCCACGCGGGCCCGGCACCGCGACCCGGTAGCGGACCAGGCCGCGGTCCACCCCCAGCTCCTCGAAGGTGGGCGGCACACCGGACTCCGCCGTCTCCTCGTCGCCCAGCGCCTCCATGACGTCGGACAGCGGCGCCCACTGCGTCAGTGCGGCCCGCACCGGAGCCAGGCCGGCGGGCTCGGGCGGGAGCGGGGGCAGCGGCCCGTCCGCGTACGGGGCGAGGACCTCCCGGAACAGACGGAACTTCTCCGTGGCCCGCCCGTACTCGTCGACCGGAGCGTCGTAGTCGTACGACGTCACCGTCGGCAGCAGGGCCTGGTCCTGGAGCGGACCGGAGCGGTTGGCGCCCGCCCAGCCGGCGAAGTTCGTCCCCCCGTGCGCCATGTAGATGTTCACCGACGCCCCGCACTCCAGGATCTCCCGCAACGCGTCGGCGGCCTGCGCCGGATCCCGCAGAACAGGCGGCGCGCCCCAGTGCTCGAACCAGCCGCACCAGAACTCCATGCACATCAGTGGCCCGCCGGGCTGGTGACGGCGCAGCACCCGGAACGCCTCCCGCGCACCCGAACCGAAGTTCGCCGTGGCGAGCAGACCGGGCACGGAACCACCGGTCAGCATGTGGTCCTCGGGCCCGTCGGAGGTGAACAGCGGAACGCTCACGCCGAGGGCGACGAGCATCTCGCTCACCCGGCGCAGATACACCTCGTCGGTGCCGTAACTGCCGTACTCGTTCTCCGCCTGCACCATGACCACCGGTCCGCCCCGGTCGGCCTGCCGCTCCGCCACCTGCGGCAGCAGCTCGGCGAACCACCGCTCCACCGCGCCCAGATAGCCCGCGTCCCGGGTCCGCACCCGCCGGCCGAACCGGCCGGTCACCCATGCCGGCAGCCCGCCGTTCTCCCACTCCGCGCAGATGTACGGCCCCGGGCGCACGATCGCCCACAGGCCGGCCCGCCGGGCCGCGTCCAGGAATCGGCCGAGCGCCCCGACATCACGGAACTCGCCCGGCCGCGGCTCGTGGAGGTTCCACGGCACATACGTCTCGACGCAGTTCAGGCCCATCGCCCGCAGCATCGACAGCCGGTGGTCCCACTGCGCCTCGTGCACCCTGAAGTAGTGCAGGGCCCCCGACAGCAGCCGTACGGGCTTTCCGTCGATCCGGAAGTGGTCGTCCCCCACGGTGAAGTCAGCCATCGTGCTCGTTCTCTCCTGTGCGCGCGGTCCCGTGAACGCCGCGCTGCCCGGCCCGGTACGAGCGGTACGTGTGACGGAGCGGGCGAACCCGGGAGTAATGTCACGGCCCAGCGTCGCCCCCTGGCGTGCGGCCGGTCCATGGACAAAGATCACTGCTGTTTGGACGCAGTGGACGACGCTGCACGTCAGATGCCGCGGACGGAGGAGCGAAGGCCGATGTACCACACCTGGATGCGCTTCTTCACCCCGAGCCCGCTCCACCACCGTCTCGGTCTGGTCTGTCTGGGGGTGGGCCTGCAGCACGGCACGCTGCCGACCGTCGGCCCCCGCACCCTGGACCACCACGTGGCGGTCGTCATCAACGCGGGCACCGGCTGGTTCGCCGGACCGGACGGGCGCAGGGTGCCCGTCACCGCGCCCAGCCTGATCTGGCTGACTCCCGGCACGCCGCACCACTACGGCGCCGATCCGGTCACCGGCTGGGACGAGAGCTTCGTCGACTTCACCGGGCCCGCCACCAGCACTTACACCGAGCTCGGCTACATCGAACCCGAACGCCCCCTGGTCCCGCTCGCCGACACCGCGGCCCCGCGTGCCGCCGTGGGCCGGATGGTCCGGGCGGCCCGACGCGGCAATCCGCTCCTGGAGGTGGAGACGGGGGCAGCCGTCCACGAACTGCTCGTGGCGCTTCGCCGGGCGCGCGCCGACGTCAGCCCCGACGGCGATCCGGTGCTGCAGGCGCTGGCCCGCGACGCCTTCCAGCCGCTGTCCGTCGCCGAGCATGCCGCCCGGCACGGCATGACGCCCGCCGAACTGCGTACGGCGGTGCGGCGGGGGGCCGGGTGCAGTCCCAAGGACTACCTCCTCGGCATCCGGCTCGGCCGTGCCAAGGAGCTCCTGGCCACCGGCGACCTGCCCGTCGCCGCCGTCGCCCGGCGCGTGGGGTACGACGACCCGGCGTACTTCTCCCGCCTGTTCGCCCGCCGCGTCGGCATCGCCCCGGTCCGCTTCCGCGAGCAGCAGGGCCGCAGCGTCCCGGGCGGCTGGAGCGACCGTGTTCCTGACTCGGAACACCCTCCGACGATCATCCCGTAGCCGGGCCCCTCTAAGCTCATTGACCATGACCACGAGCGACATCGACGATTCCGTAGGCGCCGAACTCAACCGGCTGCGCGAGAGCATCGACAACATCGACGCGGCTGTTGTCCACATGCTGGCCGAGCGCTTCAAGTGCACCCAGCAGGTCGGCCACCTCAAGGCCGCCCACCAGCTCCCCCCTGCCGATCCGGCCCGCGAGTCCCGTCAGATCGCCCGGCTGCGTCAACTGGCGGAGAGCGCCCACCTGGACCCGGCGTTCGCCGAGAAGCTGCTGAACTTCATCGTGGCCGAGGTCATCCGCCACCATGAGCGGATCGCTGACGAGTCGGCGAACGGGGCGGCCGCGGGGGAGTGAGCGGACAGGGCCCGGGGCGGCCCTGTCCGCGGTCTGCCTCCCGCGGTCGGGGTACCGGCCGTTGTCAGCGGCTCCTCCTACTCTGGGCCCGTGACCACCACTGACGCACAGGAACCCGGACCCGGGCCGGCCGCTCCCGGCCACCCCTGGCGCGACCTGCTCCAGCGGTGGAGCGACGAGTGGCCGGATCCGGTCCTGCACGAGCAGGAGCGGTCCGAGCCCTTTCCGGCGGAGGTGCGCGCGGCGCGCTGGCTGGGAGGTCCGGGGGCGACCCCGGACGAGCTGACCGGACTCGAGCAGCGCCTGGGGTGCGTGCTGCCGCCGAGCTACCGGGAGTTCCTGCTGACGAGCGACGGGTGGCTCGATACGACATCCGAGATCGCCGGGCTTCTGCCCGCCGGGGAGGTCGGCCGGGTCGGGGATGTCGATCCGGAGCTGATCGAGGGCTGGGGCGATGACCGGGGCCGGGACGGGGTGCCCGACGAGGAGTACTTCGTCTACGGGGAGGAGCAGGACTGCTGCGCCCTTCGGACCGTGTACCTGAGCGACATGCTCAAGGTCAGCCGCACGCCCGATGCGGGTGACGTCTACCTGCTCAATCCTCGTGTGGTCACGCCCGAAGGGGAGTGGGAGGCCTGGTACCTCGCGCACTGGCTGCCCGGCGCCGTCCGCTACCGGTCCTTCTGGGATCTCATGAACGACGAGTACCGGTCCTTCCGCGGCGACCGCGTGTGAACGCCCCTCAGGGCGAGATCTCCTCCAGCGGCCGGTTCGCGGTCTCCTCCGCCAGGGTTCCGGCCACCACCGCGCCCACCAGGGCCACCGCTCCCAGCATCACGAACACCGCGGTGACGCTGTCGCCGGCCGCGTAGACCACGCCCACCAGGATCGGGCCGAGGATCACGCCCAGGCGGTTGACCGCGCCGCCGACGCTGCAGCCCAGGGCGCGCATCCGGGTCGGGTAGAGCTCGGGGGTGTACAGGTACAGGCAGATGTTGGAGCCGAAGAAGCCGACCGCCGAGAGGGAGGTCCAGATCAGGACCTCCGCAGGGGTACCGGCGCCGAGCGTGGCCAGGGTGAGCAGGAGCGCGGCCGAGGCGCCGAGGCAGATCGCGAAGATGCGGCGGCGGCCGAGGACGTCCACCGTGAGGGCGACGATCAGGCAGCCGAGCAGGCCGGCGACCGAGGTCACGGTGGAGTAGAGCAGGGCGTCGGAGAGGGTGAGGCCGTACTCGTCCTTGTAGATGCTGGGGAGCCAGGACGTCACGCCGTAGTTGACGAAGTAGCCGGTGAACCAGAGCGCGCCGACCACCAGCGTGCGGCGCCGGTAGCGGCCGGTGAAAAGGCCGCGCAGGCCGGTCGCGGCGCGTTCCGCCGGGGTGGCGGCGACGGCCGTGGGCGCGGGGGCGGCGGCGGGGGCGGTGACGGCCGGCCGGGGGAGGGGTTCGCCCGTCGCCGCCGACACCTTGGCCTCGATCCCGGTCATGACGGCCTCGGCCTCCTCCAGCCGCCCCCGCTCCGCGAGCCAGCGGGGCGACTCGGGGACCTTGCGCTGGACGAGGAAGGCGAGCAGGCCGGGCACGGCGGCGACCGCGAACATCACGCGCCAGCCCGCCGCCGGGACCACCCAGGCCGCGACCAGGGCACCGACGGTGAGGCCGGCCGGGAAGACGAGCTCGTACAGCAGGACGAAGCGGCCCCGTTTGAAGCTCCGGGTGATCTCGCTGATGAAGGCCGCCGCCACCGGCACCTCGCCCCCGATCGCGAGGCCCTGGACGAAGCGCAGGGCCAGGAACGGGGTGAGTGAGGTGCACGCGGCCAGCGCCAGGCCGGCGATGCCGGACGCGGCCACGCAGTACGCGATCACCTTCACCCGGCCGTATCGGTCGGCCAGCCGTCCCGACAGCAGCGCGCCGACGAGCATGCCGGCCGAGCCGACCGTCAGGACCGCCGTGGCGTCGCCGGTGGACAGCTGCCACTCGTCGCGGAGCTCCGGCAGCGCGTAGGCGATCAGCAGCTGGTCGAAGGCCTCGAAGAAGGTGACGACACCCACGATCAGGCGGACGGTCACGTGCCAGCGGGAGAGCGGCAGGCGCTCGAAGCGGGCGGCGATGGTGGCGCGGGTGGTGCGGGCAGGCGAGGCCTCGGGGGCGGCGTCCTTCGAGGTGTCGGTGCTCATCCAGGGTTCCTCCTGCTCCGCGTGGGGACGGAGCGGTTGGGGAGCCAGGTGTACGGGGTCACAGAGGAGAGGGAGTGAGCTGAGCGTACGGCCGACGACGGCCGCACGGCGCTCGTGAGCGGGTGAAGTCACTCACGCGCCTCTGTAAGTGCCTAGCTTTTAAGTGCTTAAGTTTTACCGCCCCGGGGGTGGCGCCCGTCAAGACCTTCGGAAGCAAAGGAGATTTTGCCGAGGGGGGCTTGCGGGTAATTACTTAAGCCCTTAGATTTTTAGCTCTGAGGTAACCGATTCGACTGCAGGAGGCCAACTGATGCTTGCCGACGAGGTGTTGGTCGCGGGGCAGTGGCGGCAGGGCCGTGGCGCCCTCATCGAGACGGTCGACCCGGCCACCGGCCAGGTCATCGCCACCGTGCACGCCGCCTCCCTCGACGACGTCGAGGAGGCAGCCACCGCGGCCGCCCACGCCGCCCACGACCCCGCCTGGCGCGAGCTCCCCGCGCACCTCCGCGCCCGGCTGCTCCACCGCATCGCCGACCTCGTCGAGCAGAGCGCCGACCGGCTCTCCGCCCTGCAGACCGCCGACACCGGCAAATGCCGCACCGAGACCCGCGCCCTCGTCCACAGCGCCGCCGGCACCTTCCGCTACACCGCCGCCGCACTGGAGACCGCCGAGGACGCCCTCACCCCCTCCCGTGGCCCGTACATCACGATGAGCGTCCACGAACCGATCGGCGTCGTCGGCGCGATCACCCCGTGGAACTCGCCGATCGCCAGCGACGCCCAGAAGCTCGCCCCCGCCCTCGCCGCGGGCAACGCGGTCCTCCTCAAGCCGGCCGAGTGGACCCCCCTCGTCGCCCTCGCGCTCGGCCGCCTCGTCCACCAGGCACTCACCGAAGCCGGGCTGCCGACCGCCCTGCTGTCCGTCCTGCCCGGCCGCGGCAGCGTCATCGGCGACGCCATCGTGCGGCACCCGGTCGTGGAGAAGATCACCTTCACCGGCGGCACGTCCACCGGCCGCACCCTCGCCCACGCCGCCGCCGACAAGCTCATCCCGGTCTCCCTCGAACTCGGCGGCAAGTCCCCCACGATCGTGCTGGAGGACGCCGACCTGGAGCAGGCCCTCGCCGGCGTCATGTACGGCGTCTTCTCCTCCAGCGGACAGAGCTGCATCGCCGGCTCCCGCCTCTTCGTCGCCCGATCCCGCTACGAGGAGTTCCTCGGCGAACTCGTCTCCCGTACCGAGAAGCTCCGCGTCGGACCCGGCACCGACCCCGACACCCAGGTCGCCCCGCTCGTCCACCACCGCCACCGCGACAGCGTCGCCGCCTACGTCGACCTGGCCCGACAGGAAGGCGCCACCGTCCGGTGCGGGGGAGCGGCACCCGACGGCGAGCGCTACCGCGACGGCGCCTACTACCTCCCCACCGTCCTGGACGGCCTGCCCAACACCGCCCGCGTCTGCCAGGAGGAGATCTTCGGCCCGGTCGTCGTCGCCCTGCCCTTCGACGACGAGGACGACCTCGTCGACCAGGCCAACGACAGCGTGTACGGACTGGCATGCGGCATCTGGACCCGCGACCACGCCAGAGCATGGCGCCTCGCCCGCCGCATCGACGCGGGCACCGTCTGGATCAACACGTACAAGCAGTTCAGCATCTCCACCCCGTTCGGCGGGCTGAAGGACAGCGGCATCGGCACCGAGAAGGGCCGCGACCTCATCCGCGGCTACCAGCGGCAGAAATCCCTCTACTGGGCCACCGACACCACCCCGCTGCCCTGGGCCGCCCAGTGAAGCCGAGCGAAACGAACCCGGAGCCCCCCATGCCGTACGAGAACCCCCACACCCGCCGCCCGGCCCCCGAACCCGTCGCACGGCTCCGCGCCCTGCGCTCCGTCGAGCTCCGCACCCCCGCCTTCACCGAGTCCGCCGACTTCTACCGCGAGGTCTGGGGCCTGGAACCCGTCGAACGGGAAGCCGACGCCACCTGGCTGCGGGGCACCGGCGAGGAACACCACGTCCTCCACCTCGCCCGCGGCGAGCAGAACGGCCTCGGCCGCATCACCTTCGCCGTCGCCACCCCCGCCGAGATCGACGAGGCCGCCCGCCGGCTCCTCGCCCGGGGCATCGTCCCCGTCGCCGGCCCCGGCCCCCTCGACCAGGTCGGCGGCGGCTACGGACTCCGCTTCACCGACCCCGAGGGCCGGCTGATCGAACTCAGCGCCCAGACCCACGCCGTCACCCCCCGCGGCCGGGACGCCGCCGTCCCCGTCGGCGTCACCCACACCGTCCTCAACACCACGGACATCGACGCCGCCGTCGCCTTCTACACCTCGGTCCTCGGCCTGCGCGTCTCCGACTGGTCCGAGCACCAGATGGCGTTCCTGCGCTGCAACGCCGACCACCACTGCATCGCGTTCAACCAGGCGGCATGGACCTCCCTCAACCACGTCGCCTACGAGATGACGTCCATCGACCACTTCATGCGCGGCCTCGGCCGCCTGCGCCACCACGGCATCAACCCCCAGTGGGGGCCCGGCCGGCACGGCCCCGGCAACAACACCTTCTCCTACTTCACCGACCCCGCCGGACTCGTCTGCGAATACACCTCCGAAGTCGCCCAGATCGTCGAGGACGCCTGGATCGCCAAGGTCTGGCGCCGCACCCCCGACCTCTCCGACCTGTGGGGGACCGCGGGCCCGCCCTCACCCGGCATCCGCAGCCACATGGCAGGCACCCCCGACCCCGGGCCCCTCGCCGCCACCCCCTCCGACATCACCGAAGAGGTGACCGCATGACCGCCACCCTCACCCCCCGCCCGGACACCGCCGCCCGCCCCGCCCGCCCCGTGCGCCGCATCGGCCTCGTCGGCTGGGGAGCCATCGGACGCGTCGTCGGCACCGCACTGGCCGAAGGCCACATCCCCGGCGCCGAACTCACCTGCATCATCGACAACCGCCCCCTCGTCGACGCCCCCGCACCCCAGCTCTCCTTCGAGGACGCCCTCGCCGTCTGCGACCTCATCGTCGAAGCAGCAGGCCAGGCAGTCGTACGGGAATGGGCCGAGCGTGTCCTCGACAGCGGCGCCGACCTGCTGATCGCCTCCACCGGCGCCCTCGTCGACCCCGACCTCACCGACCGGCTGCGCGCCGCGGGCCCCGGACGCGTCTACTTCACCGGCGGAGCCGTCGGCGGACTCGACCTCCTCCAGGCCGTCCGTGGACTCGGCCCCCTCACCTCCGTCACCCTCACCACCACCAAACTCCCCGCCACCCTCCACCAGCCCTGGATGGACGCGGAACTGACCGAACGGCTGCGGACCACCACCGAACCCGTCGAGGTCATGCGCGGCACCGCGATCGACGTCCCGGTGAAGTTCCCCAAGTCGACCAACGTCGCCGCATCCGTCGCCCTCGCCACCGGCGACCCCGCCCTCGTCCGGGTCGTCGTCGTCGCCGACCCCGCCGCCACCCTCACGCGACACGTCATCGAAGCGGCCGGCCCGCACGGCAGCTACCGCTTCGAGGTCGCCCACCGCCCCGACGAAGCCAACCCCGCCACCAGCCAGGTCGTCCCGCACGCGGTTCTCCGCAGCCTCGGCGCCGTCGTCGGCCGGGCAGGACAGATCCTGTGACCGCCCCCGCCACCGCCAGGGTCCATACCCGGGAGGCCGGTGACCCGGACGCCCCCCTGCTCCTCTGCCTCCACGGCATCGGCTCCTCCTCCGCCGCCTTCACCCCGCAACTCGACGGGCTCGCCGGCCAGGTGCACGTGGTGGCGTGGGACGCGCCCGGCTACGCGGACTCCGCCGATCCCGGCCACGCCCCCGGCCTCGACGGCTACGCGGACACCGCCGCCGCCCTCATCCGCGAACACGGCGGCCCCGCCCACGTCCTCGGCGTCTCCTGGGGCGGCGTCATCGCACTCCGGCTCGCCACCCGCCACCCCGACCTCGTCGCCTCCCTGATCGTCGCCGACTCCAGCCGCGGCTCCGGCACCCACCCGGACAGGGCCCGCGCCATGCGCGAACGCGCCGGACAACTCGCCGACCAGGGGCCCGACGCCTTCGCCGCCACCCGCGGACCGCGCCTCGTCTCCGACGCCGCACCCCCCGCCCTCGTCGAACGCGTCGTCGCCACCATGGCCGCCTCCATCCGCAACCCCGGCTACGGATACGCCGCCGCGTCCATGGCGGAGGCCGACCTCACCGACGACCTCGCAGCCATCACCGCACCGGCCCTCGTCCTGTGCGGCGAACAGGACACCGTCACCGGAACCGACGAGTCGCAGGCCATCGCCGGCGGACTCGCCAAGTCCGTCTACGTCACCCTCTCCGGCGCCGGACACCTCTCCAACCAGGAACGCCCCGAGGCCTTCAACGCCTGGGTCCGCGCCCACCTCCACGTCGTCGCCCGCGTACCCGCGTAACGACGCATCCCACCCCCACCACCGAACCCAGGAGCATCCCGTGCCCATCGACAACACCCCGTACGAGACCGACGGCGACCTCGCGAAGTTCACCGACTCACTCATCGCCACCAAGGACTCCCGCGAACCCGACTGGAACACCCTCTCCTTCCAGGAGAAGGCCGGCGCCCAGTACCGCCGCGCCCAGATCCGCTACGTCGGCTCCGGCGCCACCGGCAACCACGAGAACGACAACCGCATCCTGCCCTCCGGCGGTTTCACCCTCTCCAACATGCTGCTCCCGCCGGGCGCCGAAGGCCCCGAGCACACCCACCACGACGTCGAGGAGGCCTTCTTCGTCCTGGAGGGCCAGGTCAAGGTCGGCATCCACCGCGGCGCCGACGAGGCCGAATACCGCACCCTCGGCTACCGCGACATGATCGTCGTCCCCGCCGGAGTCGCCCGCTCCCTGAAGAACGAGGGCGACACCGACGCCCTGTTCTGCGTCATCATCGGCACACAGAAGCCGCAGGTCCCCACCTACCCCGAGCACTCCCCGATGCACGGAATCACCCGCGACTGATGGCCACCGACGACACCCCCCGTACGGTCGTCGTCACCGGCGCCGGCCGCGGCCTCGGACTGGCCGCGGCCCGCCGGATCGGCAACGACGGCCACCGCGTCGTCATCGCCGAACTCGACGGGACCACCGGACAGCAGGCCGCCGAAGAACTGCGCGCCGAGGGCATCACCGCCGACTACCACCCGCTCGACGTCGCCGACCCCGACTCCGTCGCCGCCCTGGCCACCACCCTCGCCGACGACGGCAGCCGGCTCCACGGACTGGTCAACAACGCCGGACTCGCCAACGCGGTGGGCGGCAAACCGTTCCACGAGATCGACGTCGAGACATGGGACCGCATCATGACGGTCAACGCCCGAGGCCCCTGGCTCGTCGCCCGCGCCCTCCTCCCGCTCATGCGGGAGAACGGCAGCGGACGCATCGTCAACCTCGCCTCGGACGCCGCCCTGTACGGCTCGCCCCGCCTCGCCCACTACATCGCGTCCAAGGGCGCCGTCATCTCCCTGACCCGGGCCATGGCACGCGAGACCGGCGACTTCGGCATCACCGTCAACGCCGTCGCCCCCGGCCTCACCGAAGGGGAGTCCGCCCTCGACATCCCCGCCGAGCGCCACGAGCTGTACCGCCTCAACCGGGCCATCTCCCGGCCCCAGCAACCCGCCGACCTCGTCGGACTGATCGCCTTCCTCATCGGCGACGAATCCGGCTACATCACCGGCCAGACCTTCGCCGTCAACGGCGGCTTCACGATGCACTGAGCCACCCGGGCCTGCCCTGCAAGCCCGCCCGGGGACATCAGAGCCGGTCCGGGCGCATCAAGCCCGCCCGGGCACATCAAGCCCGGCCGGTCGCATCAAACCCGTCCGGCGATCGAGGACACCACCCGCACCGGGGTCCCGGTGCCCCCGCGGAGTGCCCCGCGCCTCGCCCCCAACCCCAAGGAACCCCATGGACCTCCGCCTGAAAGGCCGCCGCATCCTCGTCACCGGCGGCAGCTCCGGCGTCGGCCTCGCCACGGTCCGCATGCTGCTCGCCGAAGGCGCCCACGTCGCCACCTGCGGCCGCCGCGCCGACACCCTCACCGCCGCACTGGACGGCCTCGCCGGCCCGGACACGCTCTACCACGCCCCCTGCGACGTGACCGACGAATCCGCCGTGCAGGCCTTCACCGAGAACGCGGCCACCCACCTCGGCGGCATCGACGGACTCGTCAACAACGCCGGCGCCTCCCGGATGAAACCCTTCGCCGAGACCACCGCCGACGACTGGCGCGACGAACTCGAACTCAAATTCTTCGGCGTCCTCAACCCCCTGAACGCCGCCCTGCCCCACCTGCGCGCCTGCGGCAACGCCTCCGTCGTCAACATCAACGCCGTCCTCGCCAAACAGCCCGAGACCAAACTGATGACCACCAGCGCCGCCCGCGCAGGCATCCTCAACCTCTCCACCTCCCTCTCCAAGGAACTCGCCCCCGACGGCATCCGCGTCAACTCCGTCTGCCTCGGCCTCGTCGACACCGGACAGTGGGAACGCCGCTACGCCGCCTCCGGCAGCCCCCTCGACTACACCGCCTGGCAGGCAGAACTCGCCGCCGACCGCGGCATCGCGCTCGGCCGCCTCGGCAACGCCGACGAAGTCGCGTACGCCGTCACCGCACTCCTGTCACCCAGAGCCTCGTACATCACCGGCACCACCGTCGACGTCTGCGGCGGCGTCAACCGCGCCGTCGCATAACCCCCACACCCAACCCATCCCAGGAGCACCCGACATGACCCGACCCAATGGCGGCGACCTGCTCGTCGAGACGCTGCGCGAACTCGGCGTCGACACGGTGTTCGGCATCGTCAGCGTGCACAACCTGCCGCTCGTCGAAGCCGTCGACCGCGACCTCCGCTTCGTCCCCGTCCGCCACGAAGCCGCCGCCGTCAACGCCGCCGACGGCTACGCCCGCGCCACCGGCAACCTCGGCTGCGCCCTCACCAGCACCGGTACGGGAGCGGGCAACGCGGCAGGCTCGCTCATCGAGTCCCTCAGCTCCGGCACCCCCGTCCTCCACATCACCGGACAGATCGACAGCGAGTACCTCGGCTCCGGACGCGGCTTCATCCACGAGACCAAGGACCAGCTCGGCATGCTCCGCGCGGTCTCCACCCACGCCGTGACCATCACCGACGCCGAAAGCGCCGGCGACATCCTCCGCCACGCCGCAGCCCGCGCACTCACCGCGCCCCACGGCCCCGTCAGCGTCGAATGGCCCATCGACCTGCAATTCTCCCCCCAACGGCTCACCGGCACCCCCATCCCGGCCGCCCCCACCCCCGCCCTGCCCGCCCCGGAACTCCTCGACGAAGCGGCCGCCCTGCTCTCCGCCGCCCGCCGCCCCCTCGTCTGGGCCGGCGGCGGAGCGAACAGCGCCCGCCCCGAACTCGCCGCACTCCTCGACGCGCTGAACGCCGGACTCGTCACCTCCAACTCCGGCCGCGGCAGCGTCCCCGAGTCCGACGACCGCGTCCTCGGCAACTACGCCACCGCACCCGCGGGCCGCGCACTGCTCGCCGAAGCCGACGTCCTGCTCTCCATCGGCACCCACTTCCGCTCCAACGAAACCGCCGACTACAGCCTCCAACTCCCGCCCACCCACATCCAGCTGGACCTGGACCCCGCCGCACCCGGCCGCGTGTACCCGGCCACCGTCGCCCTGCACGGCGACGCCACCGCCGTCCTCGCCGCCCTCCTCGGACGCGTCACCAGCGGAGCAACGGAAACGAACTGGCCGGACCGCGTACGCAAGGCCCGCACCGACGCCCGCAGCGCCCAGCGGTACGCCATCGGCCCCCAGGCCGCGATCAACGACGCCATCCGCGACGCCTGCCCGCCCGGATCCGTCATCGCCCGCGACGTCACCATCCCCTCATCCACCTGGGGAAACCGGCTCCTGGAGATCACCGACCCGGCCACCAACGTCTTCCCCCGCGGCGGCGGAATCGGACAGGGCCTCGCCATGGGCATCGGCGCCGCACTAGGCCGCCCCGACACCCCCACCGTCGTCATCGCCGGCGACGGGGGACTCGCCGTCCACCTCGGCGAACTCCTCACCCTCGCCCAGGAGAAGCCCGACCTCACCCTCCTCGTCTTCAACGACGGCGGCTACGGCGTCCTGCGCAACATGCAGGACAACCACTTCCCCCGCCGCTCCGGAGTCGACCTCACCACCCCCGACTTCGCCCTCCTCGCCGCCGCCGTAGGCCTCCCCTACGCACGCATCGCCGCCGAAGCCGACGCCGGACCCGTCATCAAGGAGGCCATCACCTCCCCGGGCCCCACCCTCGTCGAGATCGACCTCACCGCACTCGGCCCGATGAACACCCCGTTCACCCCGCCGGTCAAGCTCCCCGCCACCGCCACCGATACCCCTGGAGAAGGAGGCAACCCGTCATGACAACCGCCGAGGAACCCCGGCTCGACCTGCTCGTCCACCGCATGACCTGGGAGGCCGACGGCGTCCTGAGCATCGAACTCACCCGCCCCGACCGAAGCCCCCTCCCCACCTGGCGGCCCGGCGCCCACATCGACGTACACACCGGCGGACAGATCCGCCAGTACTCCCTGTGCTCCGACCCCGCCGACACCACCCACTGGCGCATCGGCATCCTCCGCGAACCCGCCTCCCGCGGCGGCTCCGCCCACATCCACACCCAGCTCCGCCCCGGCCAGACCCTCCACGTCCAGGGCCCCCGCAACCACTTCGAGCTCGACACCACGGGCGACGCCACCGACTACCTCTTCATCGCAGGCGGCATCGGCATCACCCCGATCCTCGCCATGGCCCGCGAAGCAGCCCGCACCGGCACCCCGTGGCGGCTCGTCCACGGCGGCCGCACCCGCACCTCCATGGCCTTCGGCGCCGAACTCACCGCACTCGCCCAACTCCCCGGCGGAACCGTCGAATTCGTCCCCCAGGACGAACAGGGCCACATCGGCCTCGACGCCCTCCTCGGCGACCTCACCCCCGGCACCCAGGTCTACTGCTGCGGCCCCGAACCCCTCCTCGCCGCCGTCGAGGAACGCTGCCCCGACGCCCGCACGGAACGCTTCGCCGCCCCCACCGCCGCACCCCGAGACGGCGAGGACAGCACATTCGACATCGTCTGCTCCCGCACCGGACGCACCGTCGAGGTCGGCCCCACCACCTCCGCACTCGACGCACTGGAGAACGCCGGCATCTCCATCGCCTCCTCCTGCCGCGACGGCATCTGCGGCACCTGCGAGACCAAGGTCCTCGAAGGCACCCCCGACCACCGCGACTTCCTCCTCACCGAAACCGAACGCGAAGCCGGCGCCTCGATGATGCTCTGCGTCTCCCGCGCCCGCACCCCCCGCCTCGTACTCGACCTCTGACACGCCCCCGAAGGGAGCCGGCCGCCATGACCAGCCCGACCACCCCGCAGTACCTCGAACCCCACCAGGCACGCACCACCGAGCCCACCCCCTACGAGAAGAAGCTCGCAGCAGTGATCGAAGAGGTCTTCGGCAGCGGAGCCCACGACCTGCCCGGCCTCGTCGCCGGACTCAACGCCCGCGACCTGCCCGCCCCCGACGGCAGCCCGTGGACCGAGGACACCTTCCGCAACGAGATGCGACGCCTGGGAGCGTGAGACAACCATGACCACCGACACCACCCCCGTGCCCCCCGGCACCCCCACCCGCCCCTCCGAAGTCGCCCGCCCCGGCCACCGCACCGCCGACCGGCTCTTCGCCACCGGCATCCGCAACCAGTGGTACGCCGTCTGCCCCTCCGACTTCGTCCCCGCCGGAGGCATGAAGCGCCTCACCCTCCTCGGCGAGGAATGGCTCCTCTTCCGCCGCGCCGACGGCACCCTCCACATGCTGGAGGACCGCTGCCCCCACCGCGGCGCCCGCCTCTCCCTCGGCAAACACCTCGGCGACCGCATCGCCTGCTGGTACCACGGCGTCCAGGTCGACGGCACCGGCACCGTCGCCGCCGTACCCGGCCTCCCCGGCTGCAACCTCGAAGGCAAACAACTCGTCGCCGCCCCCCACGTCATCGAGACCGGCGGCGGCATCCTCGCCTACTTCGGCGACAACGAGCACCCCGAACCCACCCCGCTCGTACTCCCCGAACACCTCACCGACCCCGGCACGTCCGCGTTCCTCTGCTACGCCGAGTGGAACGTCAACTGGCGCTACGCCGTCGAGAACCTGCTCGACCCCATGCACGGCTCGTTCCTCCACCGCGACTCGCACAGCATGGCCGAAGGCCAGACCACCGCCCGCTTCCGCATCCGCGAGACCGAACGCGGCTTCTTCTTCGAGAAGACCGACCAGAGCGGCGTCAACTTCGACTGGGTCGAACTCTGCCGCACCGGCGTCGACTGGGTCGACCTCACCATTCCCTACCCGCCGACCGCCGGCCCCGGCGGACCCTTCGGCATCGTCGGCATGGCCACCCCCATCGACGAGAGCCGCTGCGCCGTCTTCTTCTGGCGCTACCGCAAGGTGACGGACTGGCAGCGCGACACGTGGCGCTTCCTCTACAAGACGCTCCTGGAGGACCGCCACTGGGACGTCCTCGAACAGGACCGCATCATGCTGGAGGACCTGCGCACCGACGCCGACCAGGCGGAGAACCTCTACCAGCACGACCTCGGAGTGGTCCGCGTCCGCCGCATGTACCGCACAGAAGCGGAAGCTCAGGCAACAGCGAACTGACCACCCCCCTCCGAAGAAGTCCCCAATCGCCGGACACCACCCCACCACCACATCCCAGCCCCAAGCGCTGAGGCGGTGGCGCCGAATATCAACCCGGTCCGGCGATTGAGGACACCTCCGCGCCGGGGGTGGCGGCGGCCCATATCAAGCCGGTCCCGCGATTGAGGACACCTCCGCGCCGGAGGTGGTGGCGCCCCATATCAAGCCGGTCCGCCGATCGCGGACACCCAAGCGCTGAGGTGGTGGCGCCGAATAACTAGCCGGTCCGGCGATTGAGGACACCTTCACGCCGGGGCGGCGGCGGCCCATATCAAGCCGGTCCGGCGATTGAGGACACCTTCACGCCGGGGCGGCGGCGGCCCATATCAAGCCGGTCCGGCGATTGAGGACACCTTCACGCCGGGGCGG
>NZ_JBEXXX010000004.1:169941-279329 GCF_040630635.1 Streptomyces sp. NPDC005761
CGGCGGCGGCCCATATCAAGCCGGTCCGGCGATTGAGGACACCTCCACGCCGAGGGCGGCGGCGCCCAACATCAAGCCCGTCCGGCGATTGAGGACACACCCGCGCCGGGGGCGGCGGCGCCCAACATCAAGCCGGTCCGGCGATTGAGGACACACCCGCACCGGGCCCACCCGCGCCCGCGGAGCGAACCCGCCCCCGCCAACCGCTACTCGCCCGACTCCGCCGCCAGCACAGACCGCTCCAGCTTCTCCAGCAGCCCCGCCAACTGCGCACACTCCTGCGGCGACAACCCCGCCAGCATCCGCCGCTCATTGTCCAGATGCTCCGAGAACAACGCGTCGATCACCGACAGACCCTCATCGGTCAGCCGCGAATGCACCACCCGGCGATCCTGCGGATCCCGCTCCCGCCGGATCAGCCCGTCCTTCTCCAGACGGTCTATCCGCAACGTCACACCCGCCGAACTGATCAACCCGGAATCGGCCAGCTCACCCGCCGTACGCCGAAACGGCGCCCCCGCCCGCCGCAGCGCCGTCAGCACATCGAAACCGGCCATCGACAAACCCTTACGCTCCACCGGCCGCGAGATCGCCGCGCTGTAGCGCAAGAACGCCCGGTGCAGCCGGCCGAAGACCTCCAGCGGAGCCGTATCCAGCTCAGGCCGCTCCCGCCGCCAGTCCGCCACGATCGACGCCACCGCATCCTCCCGCCGCGCGGACCCGGCGGACCCGGCAGACCCCGCGGAATCCCCGGACCCCCCAGAACCTCCGGTCACACCGGAACTCGCGGAAGCCTGGTCCTTCGCCATCCCGGGAACTCCTCCGTACAGGTACACGTCATCAAGAATCTTAGCCCTCAAAGGCCCCCGGCGGACCGCGTCAGCCCAGCGAGAACCCCCCTGCACACCGCCCACCGCATACGGCAGCATGGCCACCATGTCCGTACTGACGCGCGATGAAGCGCAGGCCCGAGCCCAGATCCTCGACGTACAGCGGTACACGATCGACCTCGATCTGACCGCGGGGGAGGAGACCTTCGACTCCCGCACCGTCATCCAGTTCACCGCCCTCGCCGCCGGTGACACCTTCGTCGAGCTCAAGCCCGCCACCTTGCGCTCCATCAGCCTCGACGGGCACCCCCTGGACCCCGCCGACCTCACCGAGAACCGCTTCCCCCTCCCCGCCCTCCCCGCCGGCCCCCACGAACTACGCGTCGACGCAGCCATGCGCTACTCCCGCACCGGCGAAGGCATGCACCGCTTCACCGACCCCACCGACAACGAGACCTACGTCTACACGCAGCTCTTCATGGAGGACGTCCAGCGCGTCTTCGCCGCATTCGACCAGCCCGACCTCAAATCCGTCTTCGCCCTCACCGTCACCGCACCCGAAGGCTGGACCGTCCTCGGCAACGGCATCGCCGAGCACACCGGCGACGGCCGCTGGACCATCGCCCCCACACCCCCCGTCTCCACCTACCTCGTCGCCGTCGCCGCAGGCCCCTGGCACTCCGTGACCACCGAACACGCCGGACTGCCCTTCGGCATCCACTGCCGCAACTCCCTCGCCCCCCACCTCGACGCCGACGCCGACGAGATCCTCGACATCACCCGCGCCTGCTTCGACCGGTTCCAGGAAAAGTTCGACGAGCCCTACCCCTTCGACTCCTACGACCAGGCCTTCGTCCCCGAATTCAACGCGGGCGCCATGGAGAACCCCGGCCTCGTCACCTTCCGCGACGAATTCATCTACCGCTCCGCCGTCACCGACACCGAACGCCAGACCCGCGGCATGGTCATCGCCCACGAGATGGCCCACATGTGGTTCGGCGACCTCGTCACCCTCGCCTGGTGGGACGACATCTGGCTCAACGAGTCCTTCGCCGAATACATGGGCTACCAGACCCTCGCCGAAGCCACCCGCTTCACCGACACCTGGGTCGACTTCGGCGTCGCCCGCAAGGGCTGGGGATACGACGCCGACCAGCGCCCCTCCACCCACCCCGTCGCCCCCGACCCCACCGCCGTCCCCGACACCGCGTCCGCGATGCTCAACTTCGACGGCATCTCCTACGCCAAGGGCGCATCCGCCCTCCGCCAACTCGTCGCCTGGCTCGGCGAGAAGGACTTCCTGGCCGGCATCAACACCCACTTCGCCCGCCACAAATTCGGCAACGCCACCCTCGCCGACTTCATCGACAACCTCGCCTCCGCCACCGACCGCGACGTCCACGCCTGGGCCGACCAGTGGCTGCGCACCACCGGAGTCGACACCCTCACCCCCCACGTCACCGAGGCCGACACCACCTGGTCCCTCACCGTCGACCACCACGGCACCCGCCCCCACCGCATCACCGTCGGCACCTACGACCACACCATCGACACCCAGTCCGGCCCCGACCGCCTCGTCCTGCGCGACCGCTTCGACATCGGCATCCCCCAGGACAGCACCCCCGCGGACAACACCTCCCCGGACGGAACGACCACCCGCCCCGGCCGCCGCCCCGCCCTCGTCGTCCTCAACGACAACGACCTCACCTACGCCAAGATCCGCCTCGACCCCGGCTCCTGGACCACCGTCCTGAACAGCCTCTCCGGCATCCCCGACGCCCTCACCCGCGCCGTCATCTGGAACGCCGCCCGCGACATGGTCCGCGACGGCGAACTCGCCCCCACCACATACCTCGAAGCCGCCCGCACCCACCTCCCCCACGAAACCGACCTCGCCCTCCTCCAAGGCGTCCTCGCCTTCGCCGACACCCAGATCGCCGCCCGCTACATCACCCCACAAGACCGGCCCGCCGCCCTCGCCACCCTCACCGACCTCACCCGCGACCTCATCCGCCGCACCGAGGACGGCACCCAGCCCGGCCTCCGCCTCACCGCCGTACGCCACTTCATCGACGCCGCCACCCAGCCCGACACCATCCACGGCTGGCTCACCGACGGCACCGTCCCCGGCGGCCCCGAACTCGACCCCGAACTGCGCTGGCGCATCCTCACCCGCCTCGCCGTCCTCGGAGCCACCGACGAAACGGCCATCACCGCCGAACTCGAAGCCGACCCCAGCGCCACCGGCCAGGAAGGCGCCGCCCGCTGCCGCGCCGCCCTGCCCACCCCCGAAGCCAAGGCCGCCGCCTGGCACGCCATGTTCACCGACGACACCCTCTCCAACTACCTGTTCACCGCCACCGCCCAAGGCTTCTGGCAGCCCGAACAGACCGACCTCCTCACCGCCTACGTACCCCGCTACTACCCCGACGCCACCGCACTCGCAGTCCGCCGCGGCCCCGCCATCGCCGAAGCCGCCGGACGCCACGCCTTCCCCGCGTACACCATCGACACCGACAGCCTCCACCTCGGCGAACAAGCCCTCACCGACCAGGCCCTCATCCCCGCCCTCCGCCGCAAACTCACCGACCAGATCGACGACCTGCGCCGAGCCCTCACCGTCCGCAACGCCCACTGACCCCAACCCCCGCACCACCCGCACCACCCGTGCCCGGCCCGCCCTCACCCCAGGGCAGGCCGGGCACACCCATATCTACCACCCCCGACCGCACGCACCACTACCACCCACACCCCACACCCACGCCCCCAAGCGCCCAGCCATCCCCCTTTCGAGTTCAGATCACCAGGCTCCCCGGCAACGCCCACCGAAACCCGGACAAGCTGGCATGTCCACCCGTGCGCACCCGAAGGGCCACCCACCCATGCCCACCCCACCCCTCGCCGGATCCACCACCGGCCCCACCGCACTGCGCCCCCTCATCGACACCGTCCTCACCGCCCTCCAAGAAGGCGCCCGCCGCCGCGACGGCCCCCTCCCCGCCGGCGGACCCGACACCGTCACCACCCACATGCGCACCGCCCTCGACCCCCTCATCCCCGAACACGGAACCGGCCCCCACCACGCCCTCGCCACCCTCATCGGCGCACTCACCGAAGGCGCAGCCGACCCCGCAGACCCCCTCTGCACCGCCCACCTCCACACCCCACCCCTCGCCCTCGCCGCCGCCGCAGACCTCGCCGCCTCCGCCCTCAACCCCTCCATGGACTCCTGGGACCAAGCCCCCGCAGCCTCCACCCTCGAAGCCGACACCACCGCAGCACTCGCCGCCGAGATCTACCC
Organism: Streptomyces sp. NPDC005761; assembly: GCF_040630635.1. Taxonomy (NCBI): domain Bacteria; kingdom Bacillati; phylum Actinomycetota; class Actinomycetes; order Kitasatosporales; family Streptomycetaceae; genus Streptomyces; species Streptomyces sp. NPDC005761. The sequence goes on from NZ_JBEXXX010000004.1 coordinate 174,073, forward strand.
CCACCACCCCCACCCCGACGCCCTCATCACCACCGGCGGCACCGAAGCCAACCAACTCGCCCTCCTCCTCGCCCGCGAACGCCACGGCACCGTACAAACCATCTGCGGCACCAACGCCCACCACAGCATCACCCGCGCCACCTGGCTCCTCGGCCTCCCCACCCCCCTCACCATCCCCGCACCCAACGGCACCATCGACCTCACCGCACTCAACGACACCCTCACCCGACACCACGGACCCCACCCCCTCCTCGTCACCGCCACCGCAGGCACCACCGACACCGGCCAGATCGACCCCCTCACCGACATCGCCGACCTCTGCGACACCCACGGCGCCGAACTCCACATCGACGCCGCCTACGGCGGACCCCTCCTCCTCAGCCCCACCCACCGCCACAAAGTCAACGGCCTCCACCGCGCCCACAGCGTCACCCTCGACCTCCACAAACTCGGCTGGCAACCCGCATCAGCCGGCATCCTCGCCGTCCCCGACCACCACCACCTCCACCCCCTCCACCACCACGCCCCCTACCTCAACGCAGACGACGACACCCAAGCCGGACTCCCCGACCTCCTCGGCCGCTCCCTACGCACCACCCGCCGACCCGACGCACTCAAAATCGCCGTCACCCTCCAAGCACTCGGCCGCACCGGACTCGCCGACCTCATCGACCGCACCTGCACCGCCGCCCACCACCTCGCCGACCTCATCACCAAAAACCCCACCCTCGACCTCTACGACAGACCCACCATCACCACCGTCCTCTTCCGACCCACCAACACCGACAACCACACCGTCGCCACCATCCGCCGCACCCTCCTCACCCGAGGCCACGCCGTACTCGGCCGCACCCACACCCACGGCCACCTCTGGCTCAAAGCCACCCTCCTCAACCCCCACACCACCCCCGACGACCTCAAAAAACTCCTCGACCTCGTCACCCGCACCACCACCGAACTCACAGAAAGCAACACACACCGATGACAGCCCGGACCGACCGGCCCACCCCCCAGACCGACCAGCCCCACGACCTCGTCGGCATCGGCATCGGCCCCTTCAACCTCTCCCTCGCCGCCCTCGCCCACGGCCTCCCCACCCCCATCGCCGCCACCTTCTACGACCAACGCCCCGCCTTCCACTGGCACCCAGGCCTCCTCATCGACGGCGCCAGCCTCCAAGTCCCCTTCCTCGCAGACCTCGTCACCCTCGCCGACCCCACCAGCCCCTGGACCCTCCTCAACTACCTACGCACCCGCGACCGGCTCTTCCCCTTCTACTTCGCCGAACGCTTCCACATCCAACGCGCCGAATACGACGCCTACTGCCGCTGGGTCAGCGAACAACTCCCCGCCCTCCACTTCAACCACCAGATCGACACCATCCGCTGGAACCCCCAACGCGCCCTGTTCGAAATCGACTACACCCAACTCGACCCCCACGGCCAAGCCGAAGCCCTCGGCCGCACCCACACCCGCCACATCGCCCTCGGCATCGGCACCCAACCCCACATCCCCGAACCCCTCAAACCCCTCGCCGACACCAAAACCGTCCCCGTCATCCACTCCGCCGACTACCTCCACCACCGCCAACAACTCCTCGAAGCCGAACACATCACCGTCATCGGCTCAGGACAATCCGGCGCAGAAATCTTCCTCGACCTCCTCCGCGCCCGCCCCACCGGCCACGAAAAACTCCACTGGCTCGCCCGCACCCCCGCCTTCGCCCCCATGGAGTACTCCAAACTCGGCCTCGAACACTTCACCCCCGACTACACCCACTACTTCCACGCCCTCCCCGAACCCGTACGCGACCAACTCGTCCCCCACCAATGGCAACTCCACAAAGGCATCGACCACGACACCATCACCGCCATCCACGACGAGCTCTACCGCCGCACCCTCCACGGCGGCTGGCCCGACGCCACCCTCACCCCCGGCGTCCACGTACGCACCGCAGGCCGCGTCGCCACCACCCGCATCGAACTCCACCTCGAACACACCCAACAACGCACCCGCACCCGCCTCACCACCAACGCCGTCGTCCTCGCCACCGGCTACCGCGAACGACCCCTCGACCACATCCTCGGCAACCTCGACACCCACCTACGCCGCGACACCGCCGGCCGCCCCCGAATCGACGCCCAATACCGCCTCGACCTCGACCCCACCATCACCGGCAACATCTACGTACAGAACGCCGAACGCCACACCCACGGAGTAGGCGCCCCCGACCTCGGCCTCGCCGCCTGGCGCAGCGCCACCATCCTCAACCACCTCACCGGCACCACCCCCTACCCCCTCCCACAACGCACCGCCTTCACCACCTTCGGCCTCACCCCCCACAACACCAAAATCCCCCCACAGAACCCCACCCTCATCCCCCTCGTCCAAAACAACTGACCACAACCCGCACACACAAAGCGGCCGCCCACCCCCACCAAGGGAAACGAGCGGCCGCCCCACACACCCCCGACTAGAACACCGGAGAACCATCCCGCGTCAGACGCCAGTCCACCGAAGCGAACTCCGCACCATCCACCGAACCCTTCGCCTGCACCCACGAAATAATCGTGTTCCGGATCTCCTCCGAATTAGCCCACAACTGCTTCGCACCCGGCACATGCGGGAAATTACCCCCACCACTCGCCCGGTAATTGTTCACCGCCAACACGAACTGCGCCGCAGGATCGATCGGCTCGCCCCCGAACGACAAATTCACAATCCGCGAACCGTTCGGCTTCGCGATATCGATGTCATACGTCAGACCCGACACCGCATCATAATTGTAATCCGGCGTGCTGTCCGCATTCGTCAGCTTCGACGTATCCACCGGAACACCCGCAGCCGTCTGCACGTAATACCGCGCCGAAAACTCCAGATAATCCTTGATCTGCACACCCGTCAGCAACCGCGCCTCAAGCGTGTTCTCGAACGGATACAACCCCGCCGCATCCTTGATCGTCACATTCCCCGCAGGAATCTGCGCCGTACGCGAGAAACACGAAGCCTGCGACAACACCGGCAACGACGCATACTCACCACCCGCCAACGCCGCCTTCACCGTCTCCGCCTGAACGACATTGATCAGATCGATGATCGGCTCATCCTTCCACGCCGCCTCAGCCGTCGTCATCGCCACCGTCGACGTACCGATCACCTGGTTGACATACGCCACCACCTTCCGATGCTCGTCCACCAGCAGCTTCGTGATCTCCCGGTCCTCCACCACCGTGTTGGAGTTCAACACCTGGGCACCGGCCTTCTCGACCACCCAGCGCCCCTTCTCCCACACCAGATCGAAGTCGAACAACGTCAGCCGCTGACCCCACTTCAACGGCTCCGACAACACGACCTTCTTACCGGTCTGCTTGTTCTCGACGAAATACTCCGGAATCTCCGAGTGCGCATGACCCACCAGGATCGCATCGATCCCCGGCACCTGCTCCGCCACCAGGCCCGCCGCATTCTCCACATACGGAATCTGATCCCCGTACGACGACGTCCCACTGCTCCCCGAATGCGCCGACACGATCACGACATCCGCACCCATCGACCGAAGCCGCGGAACATACTTGGCCGCCTGCTCCTCAAGACCCGGGAACACCATCTTCCCACCGACATTCGCCTTGTCCCAGATCGCAATACCAGGATTCGTCAGCCCCAGAATCGCCACCCGCACATCCCGGCCGTGCGGCGTACGCAGCTTCTTGATCACATACGGCGCGAACGCCGGCCGCAACGTCTTCGCATCCAGCGCGTTCGCCCCCAGCAGCGGGAAGTCACACTGCTCCTCGAACTTCCGCAGCACCGGAATGCCGTAGTTGAACTCGTGGTTCCCCAGCGCCGCCGCGTCATACCCGATCGCGTTCATCGCCTGCGCCATCGGGTGCACCGGACCGTGCTTCGCCGTGATCGGGTCGATCTTCGCGTAGTAGTACGACAACTGAGTGCCCTGGATCGTGTCACCCGCATCGATCATCAGGGTGTTGTGACGGCCCTTCTCCCGGCGCACCTGGTCCACCAGCGTCGAGATCTTCGCCAGCCCGACATCGTTGTGCGCCTTGTCGTCGAACTCCTTGTCCGTGAAATAGTCCCAGTTGAAGACATTTCCATGCAGGTCCGTCGTGCCCATCACGGTGAACGAGTACCGCTTCGGCGGACGCCCGTGCCCCCGGCCATGCGCCTCGGCAGGCGCAGCGGTACCCCCCGCGATCGCCACACCCGCACCGGCCGCAGCCGACGTGCCCAGGAACGTCCTTCGGTTCAGCGGCATCTCGTCTCCCACATCTCAGTTCTCTCCGTGCACAGTTCAGCCCGTACACAACGCGCGTAGACCCCACGCACGCGTGGACAACGCGCGTAGATAATCACCCACACACCACCCCCGGCAACACCCCCGGCAGGTTGCTATTCGATGACCACCCACCGCCGCACCCACCGCCGCACCCGCCGCGCATCCGGTTGCCACAGCGAACCCGCCACCCACACCACCCGGCCCCGCACCACCCGAACCCGCCACCGAATGCTCATCCGAGCACCCCGCCGCACAATTCAACACTTGTCAAAAACCCTTCACCCAAAGGACGTTGACCAGTCATGCGCAGCCAAATAACTACCCGTAGGTAAGGTTTAGGCTCGCCCTATGCGCCGAGCCAAAATCGTTTGCACCCTAGGACCCGCCACCGACACATACGACCAGATCAAAGCCCTGGTCGACGCGGGAATGGACATCGCCCGCCTCAATCTCAGCCACGGCACCTACACCGAACACGAAGACCGCTACCACCACGTACGCAAGGCATCCGACGAAGCCGGCCGCAGCGTCGGCATCCTCGCCGACCTTCAAGGCCCGAAGATCCGCCTCGGACGCTTCCGCGAAGGCCCCGTACTCCTTGAACGCGGCGACGACTTCACCATCACCGTCGAACCCATGGAAGGCGACCGCCACACCTGCGGCACCACCTACACCGGCCTCAACACCGACGTCACCCCAGGCGAACGCATCCTCATCGACGACGGCCGCGTCACCCTCGAAGTCACCGCCGTCGACGGCCCCCGCGTCCACACCACCGTCATCGAAGGCGGCATGGTCTCCGACCACAAGGGCCTCAACCTCCCCGGCGTCGCCGTCTCCGTCCCCGCCCTCTCCGAAAAAGACATCGAAGACCTCCGCTGGGCCCTGCGCACCGGCGCCGACGTCATCGCCCTCTCCTTCGTCCGCAGCGGACGCGACATCGAGGACGTCCACCGCATCATGGACGAGGAAGGCCGACGCCTCCCCGTCATCGCCAAGGTCGAAAAGCCCCAGGCCGTCGACAACATCGACGACATCGTCGCCGCCTTCGACGGCATCATGGTCGCCCGCGGCGACCTCGGCGTCGAAATGCCCCTGGAACAGGTCCCGATCGTCCAGAAGCGCGCGATCAAGCTCGCCAAGCGCAACGCCAAGCCGGTCATCGTCGCCACCCAGATGCTCGACTCGATGATCGACAACTCCCGCCCCACCCGCGCCGAGGCCTCCGACGTCGCCAACGCCGTCATCGACGGCACCGACGCGGTGATGCTCTCCGGCGAGACGAGCGTCGGGAAGTACCCCATCGAGACCGTCCGCACGATGTCCCGCATCGTGGAGGCCGCCGAGGAGGACATCCTCGCCAAGGGCCTGCCCCCGCTCACCGACCGCAACAAGCCCCGCACCCAGGGCGGCGCGGTCGCCCGCGCGGCAGCGGAGATGGGCGACTTCCTCGGCGCCAAGTTCCTGGTCGCCTTCACCCAGAGCGGCGACACGGTCAAGCGCCTCTCCCGCTACCGCTCACCCATTCCGCTGCTGGCCTTCACTCCTGACCCGGCCACTCGGTCGCAGCTGAACCTCACGTGGGGCGTGGAGACGTTCCTGGGCCCGCACGTGGACTCGACGGACGCGATGGTGGCGCAGGTCGACGAGGAGCTCCTGAAGATCGGCCGCTGCCAGAAGGGTGACGTCGTGGTCATCACCGCCGGCTCCCCGCCCGGCGTCGCGGGCTCGACGAACCTGGTGCGCGTGCACCACATCGGCGAGGACGACAGCCCGAAGTAGGGTGGTCCGCTCAGTATTTCGGCCCGACGTGTGCGTCCATGAGGGCTACGGACGCCCGTCGGGCGACGGAGATGTTGTACTCCTTGCCCGCGCGGGTGCAGTGCGTCCACTCGATGCCGAGCTTGTCGAGGGTGTCGGTGTAGAGGCGTCGGATGTCGTCCGAGACGTTGGTGAACCAGTACCGCGGATACTCGTACCGCTTCTTCACGCCGCCGACCGTCCTGGTGGTCCAGTTCATGTTCCGGCATCCGTCGGAGTGGATGAGGCCGCGGATGAAGTCCCAGGGGTGGGCGTCGACGATCTCCTGCTGCCAGGGTTCGAGGGCGATGCGGCGGTCGTGCTTCTTGCCGGGGCCGTGTTGGGGGAAGAGGCACGTCCAGTGCTTGGTGAAGGACTTGACCTCGACGCAGCCGTTTCTGTGGCGTCGCCCAGTACGTGGCATGGGCATTACTCGGCGGATCGCGGATTCTGCTTCATCGATCAGGCCGGGGTGGGCATCGCCGCAGAAGATTGACAGATGATGTTGCTTCGGCTTGGAGATGATGTGGCCATCCCCCAGGTAGAGCCCCAGTAGGTAGGCGTAGGCAACGCGATCGAAGTCGCGGTTGGTGCATATCGGGCAGTCGGTTGGCTGCTCGTACTGCACTCCATGCTGTTTGCGGTCCTCGTGCAGCCACCAGCCAATGGTTCCGCGGGGCACATTGAGGAGTTCTGCAACCGCTCGATTCGTGGTCCCGCTCCTCAGCAGAGCAAGCGCTTCGTCGCGAATCGACGGATTGTGCTGTTCCATGCGATGAATTCTTGTGCGACCTTCGATGGCGCATGCCCATCTTGAAGATGCGTTCATCAGCAAGGGTGAAGATCGCCCAAGCGCATCCACGCCTTGGAAACGAAGGAGAAGTGCCCCGAGTCGGATTCGAACCGACGCTGGATGGGTTTTGAATCCATGGCCTCTACCGCTGGGCTACCGGGGCCCCTTCGAAACAAAGGATCCGCAAGACCCTCTGCGCCTCAAACATACCGTAACTAGGTAGGCTCTTGGGAGCAGCACCCCTGTCTTAACCAAGGAGCCCCGTGACCACCCCCGAGTCGCCCCAGCCCGTCGCCGACGACGACAAGTCGCACGTCCCGCCGCTGACGACCCGCGTCGTCATCGCCGAGGACGAGGCGCTCATCCGCCTCGACCTCAAAGAGATGCTCGAAGAAGAGGGGTACTCGGTCGTCGGTGAGGCCGGGGACGGGCAGCAGGCTGTCGAGCTCGCCCGGGAGCACAAGCCGGACCTGGTCATCCTCGATGTGAAGATGCCGGTCCTCGACGGCATCTCGGCCGCCGAGAAGATCGCCGAGGAGTCCATCGCGCCCGTCCTGATGCTCACCGCGTTCTCGCAGCGCGACCTCGTGGAGCGCGCCCGGGACGCCGGGGCGATGGCGTACCTCGTGAAGCCGTTCAGCAAGAGCGATGTCGTACCGGCCATCGAGATGGCGGTGTCGCGGTTCGCGGAGCTGAAGGCGCTGGAGGGGGAGGTCGCGGACCTGTCGCAGCGGCTGGAGACCCGGAAGCTGGTGGACCGGGCGAAGAGCATCCTGCAGACGGACTACGGGCTCTCCGAGCCTGCCGCGTTCCGGTGGATCCAGAAGACGTCGATGGACCGGCGGCTGTCGATGCAGCAGCTGGCGGAGGCGTTGATCGAGGACGCCGAGGAGAAGAAGCGGGCGGCCGAGTAGCCACCCGTACGCGCGTACGAAGAAGCCCGCGCCCCGGACATCCGGGGCGCGGGCTTCTTCGTATGAGGGCTCAGTCCTCGCCGAGGTACGCCTTGCGGACGGACTCGTCGTGGAGGAGGTCCGCTCCGGTGCCGGAGAGGACGATCTTGCCGATCTCCATGACGTGGCCCTGGTCCGCGAGGGAGAGGGCGGCCTGGGCGTTCTGCTCGACGAGCAGGATCGTGGTGCCCGAGGCCTTGAGCTCGACGATGGTTTCCATGATCTTCTGCATCATGATCGGGGAGAGGCCCATGGAGGGCTCGTCGAGCATGAGCAGTTTGGGCTGGGACATGAGGGCGCGTCCCATGGCGAGCATCTGCTGTTCGCCGCCCGAGAGGGTTCCGGCGGCCTGCTTCCGGCGTTCCCCGAGGATGGGGAAGAGGTCGTAGGCGCGCTGGATGTCCTTCTCGATGCCTGCCTTGTCGTTGCGGAGGTAGGCGCCGAGGAGGAGGTTCTCGGTGATCGTCAGCCGGGGGAAGATGTGGCGGCCCTCGGGGGAGTGGGCGAGGCCCAGGGCGACGATCTTGTGTGCGGGGATGTTGGCGAGTGGCTTGCCCTCGAAGAGGATGCGTCCGCCGATGGGCTTGAGCAGTCCGGAGAGGGTGCGCAGGGTGGTGGTTTTGCCGGCGCCGTTGGTGCCGATGAGGGTGACCACCTGGCCGGCGTCGACGGTGAAGGAGATGCCTTTGACGGCTTCGATCTTGCCGTAGGCGACGCGGAGGTCCTCGACCTCGAGCAGTGCGGTCATCGGGTGTCCTCCTCCTCGGTTGTGGTGGTGTCCTTGGTGACGGGTGTGGTGGCCGCTCCGGCCTCTGCCTCGGCTGCTTCGACTTCGGCGACTTCTTCGGCGCCGGGGGCGCCTTCGAAGGGGGTGCCGAGGTAGGCGGCGATGACGCGTTCGTCGCTCTGGACGACCTCGGCGGTGCCTTCGACGAGTTTTTCGCCCTGTACGAGGCAGGCGACGCGGTCGCTGAGGTTGAAGATGAAGCGCATGTCGTGCTCGATGACGAGGACGGCGATGCCCTGGTCCCGGATGGCGAAGATGAGTTCTTCGGTGACGCGGGTTTCCTGGGGGTTCATGCCGGCGGTGGGCTCGTCCAGGAGGAGGAGGCCGGGGTCGCTGGCGAGTGCGCGGGCGATTTCCAGCTTGCGCTGGTCTCCGTAGGGGAGGTTGCGCGCGAGGTGGTCGGCCTTGTCCTGGAGGCCGATGAACTCGAGTAGTTCCATGGCGCGTTCGTGGCTGGCCTGTTCGGCTTTGGTGAAGCCGGGGAGGCGCAGGAGCGCGGACCAGAGGCCTTCCTTGGTCCTGGTGTGGCGTCCGACGAGGACGTTTTCCAGGACGGTCATGTTGGCGAAGAGCCTGATGTTCTGGAAGGTGCGGGCGATGCCTGCCTTGGTGACGAGGTGGGGCTTGGGCGGCAGGACGGTGCCCTTGTAGCTGACCTTGCCCTCGGTGGGGACGTAGAGGCCGGTGAGGCAGTTGAAGAAGGTGGTTTTGCCGGCGCCGTTGGGGCCGATGAGTCCGACGATTTCGCCCGCGTTGACGGTGAGGTCGACGTTGCGTACGGCGGTGAGGCCGCCGAAGCGCATGGTGACGCCGCTGGCGTCGAGGACGGTGGTCGTGGTGTTCGTGGTGGTGGTCATGGTGGTCACGCCCCCGCCTTGGTGATGCCGGCGTCGGCTTCTTCGGGCTGCCGTGGTTCGGGTACGAGGACGGGTTCGTCGTTCTCGTGGAATTCGAGTTGCTTGCGGCGGTCGGCGATCAGGCCTTCGGGGCGGAAGCGCATCAGGAGGATGAGTGCGATGCCGAAGAGGAAGAGCTGGTAGTCCTGCATGAACTGCAGTTTCGCCGGGATGAGGTAGAGCAGTGCGGCGCCGACGAAGGGTCCGCTGAGGGTTCCCATGCCGCCGAGGATGACGGCGGCGAGGAGGAAGGCGGAGTTCGGGGGTACGGAGCCGGCGAACTGGTACTGCTCGGGTGTCACGGTGTAGTTGACGTGTGACTGGACGGTGCCGGCGAGTCCGGCGAGGGTGGCGCCGAGGGCGAAGGCGAGCAGTTTGAGCCGGAAGGCGTTGATGCCCATGGCGGTGGCTGCGGTTTCGTCCTCGCGGATGGCGACCCAGGCGCGGCCGATGCGGGAGTCTCCGGAGCGGCGGAAGACCAGTACGACGACGGCGGTGACGACGAGCATCAGCAGGTAGTAGTTGGCCGGCCTGCTGAGGGTGAAGGGGCCGATGTCGTGGCTGAGTCCGAAGTCGATCCCGAAGAGGTTGAGGTCCGGGATGCTGGGGATGCCTTGGGAGCCGTTGGTGAGGTCGGGTCCGCTGTTGCCGTTGAGGTTGTTGACGGTGACGCGGAAGATCTCTCCGAAGCCGAGGGTGACGATGGCGAGGTAGTCGCCGCGCAGTCGCAGGGTCGGGGCGCCGATGAGGACGCCGAAGATCAGTGAGACTGCGGCTCCGGTGAGGACGGCGGCCCAGAAGGGGAGGTGGACGCCGATGGCGGAGAGGGGTGCGCCGGAGACGAGGGCGGCTGTGTAGGCGCCGACGCCGAGGAAGGCGACGTAGCCGAGGTCGAGGAGGCCTGCGAGGCCGACGACGACGTTGAGGCCGAGTGCGACGGTGGCGAAGATGAGGATGTTCGCGCCGATGAGGGCGTATTCCGCGGTGTCCTGGGTGAAGGGGAAGCAGAAGGCTGCGACCAGGGCTGCGGCGAGGGTGACGTTGCGGTGCTTCGTGGTCAGCGCGGTGATGCGGGCGATGAGTCCGGCCCGGGTGAGTGCGGTGAAGGTGAAGCCTGCGGTGATGAGGAAGCCGATGAACTGTTCGGATTCCTCGGTGGGGATGTCGATCCCGTAGGTGAAGACGTACAGCGCGGCGCCGAAGGCTGCGGCGATGATGAGGATTTCGGCCCAGGCGGGGAGGGTCTGGGCGCGACGGGCCGACGGTGCGGCGAGGCTGTTGCGGAAGCGTTGCCAGGTGTTGGCCGGGGGGCCGTCGGCGGGGAGTGGTTCGTCGCTGGGGAGTCCGAGGGCGGCGATGAGGGCGATGAGTGCGCCGATGCCGCTGACCCAGGCTCCGGGTTCGAGGTTGACCACGCCGCCGAGTTCGTAGGCGATGGCACCGATGGTGTAGCCGGTGGTGCCGAGGGTGGCGAGGGCGAGGAGGCGTACGGGGCTGTTGGTGCCGCCGGGGGTGAGCCAGCGCAGGCCTCGGATGCCGTATCCGCAGAGGGTGAAGAGGAGGGTGAGGATCGCGGTGGTGAGGGTGAGGATCTGGAGGCCGCCGGGGTAGCCGGTGACGGTGAGGTCGCCGGGGAATTCGGAGGTCCAGGTCCAGGGGAGGAAGGTGCCGGCGAGTGCGATGGCCGCGCCTGCCGCGGTGGCGATCCGGGCGAGGGGTGCGGGCAGCGGGATGAGTGCTTTCTGGGTGGTCATCCGTATCACGCCCGATCCGCGACGCGTTCGCCGAGCAGGCCCTGGGGCCGGAGCAGCAGGACGACGATGAGGAGGACGAAGGCCCACACGTCCTTCCAGGCGCCGCCGCCGAAGAGGTCCATGCCGGGGACGTCGCTCATGTAGCCGGTGGCGAGGGATTCGGCGACGCCGAGTACGACTCCGCCGAGCATGGCGCCGTAGATGTTGCCGATGCCGCCGAGTACGGCTGCGGTGAAGGCCTTGAGGCCCATGATGAAGCCCATTTTGAAGCCGATCTGGCCGTTCTTGAGCCCGTAGGCGACGGCGGCGACGGCTGCGAACGCGGCACCGATGGCGAAGGCCATGACGATGATGCGGTCGGTGTTGATGCCCATGAGTTTGGCGGTGTCGGGGTCTTGCGAGGTGGCTTGCATGCCGCGGCCGGAGCGGGTCTTGGAGACGAAGAGGCCGAGGGCGATCATGCAGACGGGTGCGGCGATGAGGACGAAGAGGTCACCGCGTTGGATGTGGGCGCCGAAGAGGTCGAAGGCTTCGCCCTTGAACTGGGGGAAGGGTCGGTCCTTGGTGGCGTTGGGGTACCACTTCCAGATGGCCTGCTGGAGTGCGAGGGAGAGTCCGATCGCGGTGATCAGCGGGGCGAGTCTGGGGGCGGTGCGCAGTGGCCGGTAGGCGAAGCGTTCGGCTGCGACGCTGATGGCGACGGAGCATATGACGCCGCCGATGATCATGAGTGGGACGATTGCGAGGAGGTTGGAGCCGGCCGGCATCCAGAGGTACACGGTGAGAGCTCCGAAGCCTCCGATCATGAAGATCTCGCCGTGGGCGAAGTTGATGAGCTGGATGATTCCGTAGACCATCGTGTAGCCGATCGCGATGAGTCCGTACATCGCGCCGAGGATGAGTCCATTGGCCAGCTGTTGCGGCAGTTCGTGCACCGCAGGGCCTCCGTGGAGTGGTTCGGATATGGCACCGCGCGGGAGCGCTCGTAGCGCTCCCGCGCGGTCTGGGGTCAGTCTCGGTCAGGGAGTGACCGGGAGCTTGTTACGGCTTGTAGGCCTCGCTGAGCTTGGAGGCCCACTTGCCGGCGTCGACCTGGTAGGCGGTCATCATGGTGTTGGTGGTGTCGCCGAACTCGTCGAAGGAGACGGGGCCGGTGACGCCTTCGAAGCTGACCTTGCCGACGGCTTCGAGGACCTTGGCGCGGGCGTCGTCGGGGAGCTTGCCGTCGTTGGCTGCGACGACGGCCTTGACGGCCTCGATGATGGCCCAGGTGGCGTCGTAGGTGCCGCCGCCGTAGGCCTCGTAGGCGTCCTTGTATCCGGCGGTCTTGTAGTTGGCGATGAAGGTCTTGGCGGATTCGAGCTCTTCGACGGGCTTGCCGACGGAGGTGGCGATGTCGCCCTGGGCCTTCTTGTTGAGCTTGATGAAGTCGGCGCTGTACATGCCGTCGCCGCCCATGAGGGGGATCTGGACGCTGTCCTTGAGCTGCTGGCTCAGGGGGGCGCCGGCGGGGTATTCGCCGCCGTAGTAGACGGCCTTGGCGCCGGACTTCTTGACCTTGGTCACGACGGCGTTGAAGTCGCGGTCGTCGGGGTTGACGTGGTCGGAGCCGGCGATCTTGCCGCCGAGGCCGGTGAACGTCGCCTTGAAGGAGGCTGCGAGACCGGCGCCGTAGGGCTTCTGGTCGTCGATGAGGTAGACCTGCTTGATCTTCGCGTTGTTGTACAGGTACTTCGCGGCGAAGGCGCCCTGGATCTGGTCCGTGGTGGCGGTGCGGAAGTAGGTCTTGAAGGGGCGCTTCTTGTCGCCGGTCTTCCAGTTGTCGCCCTGGGTCAGCTCGGTGCCCGTGTTGGCGGGGGAGATCTGGGTGAGGCCGGCGTCGTTGAGCGGCTTCTGCATCGACTGGGAGACGCCGGAGTTCAGCGGGCCGACGACGCCGAGGACCTTTTTGTTGTCGATGAACTTGGTGGCGTTCTGCTGGCCGACGGAGGGCTGCGCCTGGTCGTCGAGCGGCTGGACCTCGAAGGTGATGCCGGGGACGGTCTTGTCCTTGTTCGCCGTCTTGGCGGCGAGGTCGGCGGAGTTCTTGATGCCGAGGCCGAGGGCGGAGAGGTCGCCGGTCAGCGGTGCGTCGACGCCGATGACGACGGTCTGGGTGCCGCCGCTGTCGCTGCTCTTCTTGTCGTCGTCGCGCGACCCGCAGGCGGTGAGTGTCAGTGCTCCTGTGGTGAGCACTGTGGTGAGGATGAGCAAAGAACGGTGTCGCACGAAAAGTCCTTTCCCTGGCGCGGCCTCCTCTGCTTGAGGTGCCGTGTCGTTCGCCGGGCCGTACTGGTTGGTACAGGGCCGTGCTGCAGACGCGCCCGGCGGCGCGGTGACTGGCGGTGACTCTAAGGGCAGGGGTGGGGGTCGGGGATGGGGGTGGAGCAGGATGTGACTGTCTTGTTATGCCCTTGAGCAAGGCTTGAGGTGGCTGTGTGGACATGTACGGCTTTTTACCGGACGGCGAAGTGACCGCATGCTGAGAACGTGCAGCTCTGTTAAGGGGCTTGGGGTGATCTTGGTGCTGTCGTGTGGTGGGGGTGTGTGAGGGCGGGTGAGGGCGCGCCTGAGTGCCCGGTGCCTGCGGGGCCGGGTGTTTTGTGCTGCGTCGGGCGGGTGCACATTGCGCGTTTGTTACGCAGTGTTACAGCCGGGGTGGTGTGGTCGACGCGGTGTGGTGGGGGTGCGGGCGGGGTGTGGCAGATGAGTGGGCCACGGAACGGGGTGGGCGGTCAAGGGCGTTGGCTGCCGGTGTTGTGCAAGTTCTGTGTGTGTGGCGGTGGTTGTGCCCGGGTATGGCGCTGCCCGGCCGGGTTGGGGATCCGGCCGGGCAGGGGTGGTGCGGGGGTGGTGGGGGGTCAGGAGGCGTTGGTCCCGGGGAGGTCGCGGAGGAGGCAGGTGAGGCGGGCGGTGCAGACCCGCTTGTCCTGTTCGTCGGTGATGACGATCTCGTAGGTGGCGGTGGTGCGGCCGCGGTGTACGGGGGTGGCGACGCCGGTGACGAGGCCGCTTCGTGCCCCTCGGTGATGGGTGCAGTTCAGGTCGACGCCGACCGCGATTTTGGTGGCGCCGCCGTGGAGCATGGAGCCGACGGAGCCGAGGGTCTCGGCGAGGACGGCGGAGGCGCCGCCGTGCAGGAGTCCGTAGGGCTGGGTGTTGCCTTCGACGGGCATGGTGCCGACGACGCGGTCCGCGGAGGCTTCGATGATCTGGACGCCCATGCGTTCGCCGAGGTGGCCTGCGGAGAAGAGGGCGGGCAGGTCGACGCCGAGGGCGGCGTACTCGTCGATGATCTCCTGGGGGAACTGGGGTGTGGTGTGCTCGCCCATGGTCCGGCTCCGATCGTCTGCGGTGGTTCGCTGCTGAGTGCACGTTCTTGTGTGCACTGTTCTTATCAGACGACTGAGCGGGCGCTTAGTGCGCCCGCCCCGGGGGTGTCAGGTCATGTTCTCGAAGCGCACCACGACGGACTTGCTGGCGGGGGTGTTGCTGGTGTCCGCGGTGGAGTCCAGGGGGACCAGCACGTTGGTCTCCGGGTAGTACGCGGCGGCGCAGCCCCGGGCGGTGGGGTAGTGGACGACGCGGAAGCCGGGGGCCCGTCGTTCCGTGCCGTCCTTCCATTCGCTGACGAGGTCGGTGTAGGTGCCGTCGGGGAGGCCGAGGGCGGTGGCGTCGTCGGGGTTGACGAGGACGACGCGGCGTCCGCCCTTGATGCCGCGGTAGCGGTCGTCGAGGCCGTAGATGGTGGTGTTGTACTGGTCGTGGGAGCGCAGGGTCTGCAGCAGGAGGCGGCCTTCGGGGAGTTCGGGGAACTCGACGGGGGCGGCGGTGAAGTTGGCCTTGCCGGTGGCGGTGGGGAAGCGGCGGGAGTCGCGGGGGGCGTGGGGGAGGGTGAATCCGCCGGGGTGGGCGACGCGCTGGTTGAAGTTCTCGAAGCCGGGGACGACGCGGGAGATGCGGTCGCGGATCGTCGCGTAGTCCTTCTCGAACTCCTCCCAGGGTGTGGTGGAGGCGGGGCCGAGCATGGCGCGGGCGAGGCGGGCGACGATGGCGGGTTCGGAGAGCAGGTGGGGGCCGGCGGGGGTGAGGTTGCCGCGGGAGGCGTGCACCATGCTCATGGAGTCCTCGACGGTGACGAACTGCTTTCCGCCTGCCTGGACGTCCTTGTCGGTGCGGCCGAGGGTGGGCAGGATCAGCGCGCGGGTGCCGGTGACGGTGTGGGAGCGGTTGAGCTTGGTGGAGACGTGGACGGTGAGGCGTGCGTTGCGCATTGCGGCCTCGGTGACGTCGGTGTCGGGGGAGGCGGAGACGAAGTTGCCGCCCATGGCGAAGAAGACCTTGGCGTCGCCGTCGCGCAGGGCGCGGATGGAGCGGACGACGTCGTAGCCGTGGTGGCGCGGTGAGGTGATGGAGAATTCCTTGTCGAGGGCGTCGAGGAACGCCGCCGACGGCCTCTCGAAGATGCCCATGGTGCGGTCGCCCTGGACGTTGGAGTGGCCGCGCACGGGGCAGACTCCGGCGCCGGTCCGGCCGATGTTGCCGCGCAGGAGGAGGAAGTTGACGACTTCGCGGATGGTCGGCACGGAGTGTTTGTGCTGGGTGAGGCCCATGGCCCAGCACACGATGGTGCGCTTCGACGCGAGGACCATGGTGAGGGCCTCTTCGATGGCGGAGCGGTCGAGGCCGGTCGCGGCGAGGGTCTGTTCCCAGTCGGCTTCGGCGGCCGCGGCGGCGAACTCCTCGTAGCCGTGGGTGTGTGCGGTCACGAAGGCCTCGTCGACGGCGCCCTCGGTGTCGAGGATCATTTTGTTGAGGAGCCGGAAGAGGGCCTGGTCGCCGCCGATGCGGATCTGGAGGAACAGGTCGTTGAGTGCCGTGCCCTTGACCATGCCGAGGGGGGTCTGCGGGTTCTTGAAGCGTTCGAGTCCGGCCTCGGGCAGCGGGTTCACCGAAATGATCTTCGCTCCGGCGGCCTTGGCCTTCTCCAGGGCGGAGAGCATCCGGGGGTGGTTGGTGCCGGGGTTCTGTCCGGCGACGATGATCAGGTCGGCGTGGTGGAGGTCCTCCAGGGAGACGGAGCCCTTTCCTACGCCGATGGTCTCGGTGAGCGCCGAGCCGGAGGACTCGTGGCACATGTTGGAGCAGTCGGGCAGGTTGTTGGTGCCGAATTCGCGGGCGAAGAGCTGGAGGAGGAACGCGGCCTCGTTGCTGGTGCGTCCGGAGGTGTAGAAGAGCGCTTCGTCGGGGGAGGCGAGGGCGCGGAGCTCCTCCGCGATGACGGCGAAGGCGCGCTCCCAGGTCACGGCCTCGTACCGGTCCGCGCCCTCGGGGAGGTACATGGGTTGCGTGATGCGTCCTTGCTGGCCGAGCCAGTAGCCGCTGCGGGTGGCGAGATCGGCGAGCGGGTGCGCGGCGAAGAAGTCCGGGGTGACGCGGCGCAGGGTCGCCTCCTCGGCGACGGCCTTGGCGCCGTTCTCGCAGAATTCGGCGGTGTGCCGCTTGTCGCCCTCGGGCCACGCGCAGCCGGGGCAGTCGAAGCCGTCCTTCTGGTTGACCTTGAGGAGGGTCTGCGCGGTGCGGCGGACTCCCATCTGCTGCTGGGCGATGCGCAGGCTCTGGGCGACGGCGGGCAGGCCGGCGGCGGAGTGGTGGGCAGGTTCGACCTGGGGCGCGTCCTGGACCGGGTCTCCTGCGGGCGGCTTGGTGGCCATCGTGCTCCCCTTCGGGCCTGCTGCGGGCCGGCGTGGTCCGCTGTGCGTGTTTCCGTCTCCTCGATCCTGGCACGCGGTGCGGGTGGGTGGCCCGCCGAGCGGTCCCCGGACGGCGGTGGGCGGTCGCGGGTCCGGATTGTCAGTGGTACGTGGCAGGATCGGGGTGTGGCTGAGACGGCATCGAAGAAGACGGCAGACAACCGACCGCGCCTGCTCCTGATGGACGGGCACTCCCTGGCGTACCGGGCGTTCTTTGCGCTGCCTGCGGAGAATTTCACGACAGGGGCGGGGCAGCCGACCAACGCGGTGTACGGCTTCGCGTCGATGCTCGCGAACACGTTGCGTGACGAGGCGCCGACGCATTTCGCGGTGGCGTTCGACGTGTCGCGCAAGACGTGGCGCTCGCAGGAGTTCCCGGAGTACAAGGCGAACCGTTCGAAGACCCCGGACGAGTTCAAGGGTCAGGTCGAGCTGATCGGTGAGCTGCTGGACGCGATGCACGCGGACCGTTTCGCGATCGACGGCTTCGAGGCGGACGACGTCATCGCGACGCTGGCCACCCAGGCCGAGGCGGCTGGGTTCGAGGTGCTGATCGTCACCGGTGACCGGGATTCGTTCCAGCTGATCACGGACAATGTGACGGTGCTGTACCCGACCAAGGGCGTGTCGGAGCTGACGCGGTTCACCCCGGCGAAGGTCGAGGAGAAGTACGGGCTCACCCCGCAGCAGTACCCGGACTTCGCGGCGCTGCGCGGTGACCCGTCGGACAACCTTCCGGGCATTCCCGGGGTGGGTGAGAAGACGGCCGCGAAGTGGATCAACCAGTTCGGTTCGTTCGACGAGCTGGTGGCGCGGGCCGAGGAGGTCAAGGGGAAGGCCGGGCAGAATTTCCGCGACCACCTGGACGCGGTGCGGCTGAACAGGCGGCTG
The DNA here is from genome assembly GCF_040630635.1 of Streptomyces sp. NPDC005761. Lineage (NCBI taxonomy): Bacteria > Bacillati > Actinomycetota > Actinomycetes > Kitasatosporales > Streptomycetaceae > Streptomyces > Streptomyces sp. NPDC005761. The sequence continues at coordinate 192,033 of NZ_JBEXXX010000004.1, forward strand.
ACCGAGATGGTCCGCGATGTGGAGCTGCCGAAGTCGCCGTCCGATCTCGAGCGTGCTCCGTACGACCGCACGGCGGTCACCGGGGTGCTCGATGTGCTGGAGATCCGTAACCCGAGCCTGCGTGAGCGGCTGCTGGCGGTGGACCCGGGCAAGGCCGAGGACGAGGCGCCGGCGCCCGCCGCGGGCATCGAGCTGGAGGGTTCGGTGCTGGGTGCGGGGGAGCTCGCCCCGTGGCTGGCCGAGCACGGCGCCCAGCCGCTCGGTATGGCCACGGTCGACACCTGGGCGCTCGGCAGTGGCACGGTCACCGAGATCGCGCTCGCCGCGGCCGGCGGGGCCGCCGCCTGGTTCGACCCGGCGCTGCTCGACGCGGCCGACGAGCAGGCGTTCGCGGCGTGGATCGCGGACGGGGACCGGCCGAAGGTGATGCACAACGCGAAGAGCGTGATGCGGGTCTTCCCGGAGCACGGCTGGCGGACCGAGGGCGTCTCGATGGACACCGCGCTCGCCGCGTACCTGGTCAAGCCGGGCCGGCGCTCCTTCGCTCTGGATGCTCTGGCGGTGGAGTACCTGGGCCGTGAGCTCGCTCCGGCGGCGTCGTCGGACGGCCAGCTGGCGTTCGGTGCGGACGACCAGGCCGAGGCCGATGCCCTGATGGCGCAGGCCCGTGCGGTCCTGGACCTCGGTGACGCGTTCACGGCGCGGCTGAAGGAGGTCGGTGCGGCCGAGCTGCTGCACGACATGGAGCTGCCGACGTCGATCCTGCTGGCCCGTCTGGAGCGGCACGGCATCGCGGCGGACCGGGCCCATCTGGAGGGCATGGAGCAGCAGTTCGCCGGAGCCGTGCAGCAGGCGGTGAAGGAGGCGCACGCCGCGGTGGGCCGCGAGTTCAACCTCGGTTCGCCCAAGCAGCTCCAGGAGGTCCTCTTCGGGGAGCTGGGCCTGCCGAAGACGAAGAAGACGAAGACGGGTTACACGACGGACGCGGACGCGCTGGCGTGGCTGGCCGCGCAGACCGAGCACGAGCTGCCGGTCATCATGCTGCGCCACCGTGAGCAGGCGAAGCTGCGGGTGACGGTCGAGGGCCTGATCAAGACGATCGCGGCGGACGGCCGTATCCACACCACGTTCAACCAGACCGTGGCGGCGACCGGCCGGCTGTCCTCCACCGATCCCAATCTGCAGAACATCCCCGTGCGTACGGACGAGGGCCGGGCGATCCGCCGGGGCTTCGTCGTCGGCGAGGGCTTCGAGACGCTGATGACGGCGGACTACAGCCAGATCGAGCTGCGCGTGATGGCGCACCTGTCCGAGGACGCGGGCCTGATCGAGGCGTTCACGTCCGGTGAGGACCTGCACACGACGGTCGCCTCGCAGGTGTTCGGCGTCGACAAGTCCGCGGTCGACCCGGAGATGCGCCGCAAGATCAAGGCGATGAGCTACGGGCTGGCGTACGGGCTGTCCGCGTTCGGTCTCTCCCAGCAGCTGAACATCGAGGCGGGCGAGGCCCGCGGCCTGATGGACACCTACTTCGAGCGGTTCGGCGGAGTTCGCGACTATCTGCACCGGGTGGTGGAGGAGGCCAGGTCCACCGGCTACACGGAGACGGTCTTCGGCCGCCGCCGTTATCTGCCGGACCTCAACAGCGACAACCGCCAGCGCCGTGAGACGGCGGAGCGGATGGCGCTGAACGCGCCGATCCAGGGCACCGCCGCCGACATCGTCAAGGTCGCCATGCTCCACGTCGACCGGGCGCTGACCGAGGCGAAGCTGACGTCACGGATGCTGCTCCAGGTCCATGACGAAATCGTGCTGGAGATCGCGGCGGGTGAGCGGGAGCAGGTGGAGAAGATCCTGCGCCACGAGATGGCGACGGCCGTGCAGCTGCGGGCGCCGCTGGACGTGTCGGTCGGGGTGGGCACGGACTGGGAGTCCGCCGCGCACTGACGCGGGCCCCCGTCGGGGGCGCCGTTTCCTCAGTCGCCGGTCCGGCTCGTGTTCCGGGCCGGGCCGGTGACGGGGTTCGCCGGTGTGCCGGTGCCCCGGCCCCGCAGTCTCATCCACACCCCGTACAGCACGAGTCCGACGGCGAGTCCGGCGCCCGCGCCGAAGCAGGCGGTCGGAATGATGTCGAGCGGTGTGTCCACGTGCCCGAAGTACGCGTACCAGCGGGCGCAGCGGTGCACGATGCCCAGCAGTACGCACAGACCGATGGACGCGCACGCCCACCACCGCGCCCGGCGGTCCAGGGCCGGTACGGACGCCGGCGCCGGCCGGGCTCCGGTCCGGCGCAGCCCCGTCACGGTGAACCACACGAGCAGTGACAGAGCCAGGGCCGAACTGCCGTACTGCACCAGCTGGAACACCGGGTACCCGCCCGTGTTCTGCCCGAGCCCGGGTACCAGCCGCACCCCCCACCGGTCGTGGTGGGTGAAGGCGTCCCAGACCACATGCGTACCCGCCCCGATGACGGCCGACAGCACGAACCACGCCCCGTCCCGGGGGCCCCTCGGCCCCTGTTCCGGCGGGCGCCGGGCGCCGCGGATCCATGCGTGCACACGCCCCTGCCAGGGCGTGGGAAGCAGTGCCACGAGGGGTTCGCGCAGCAGCAGCCACAGGGCCACGGTCGCCGCGGTGATCAGGACGTCCACGGTGAACACTCCCCACCACGCGTGGGTGACCTGGCCGAACTCCATGGCGCCCGGGATCGCGGTGTCCGCGTAGTACGTCATGTCGGGGGCGAAGGAGCCGGCGACGAGCGCCGAGGCGAGGAGCGGTCCGCGCCCTGTTCCGTTGCGGCGGATCCCGGGGAGGACGGCTGCGGCGTGGCTGAGCGTGAACGGCATGGGGGAAGTATGCGTGAGCCGTCTGCACGGTCCCTTCACCAACTGGACAACTTGCGGACCGGAAGGTGAGAAACCGGTAAGAAGCGGTACGGCCGCTGTGTCCGGGCGGCGCAAGTTGCCGTAGGGTCGCCTGAGTCCAGGCGCAGGGGAGCGCGGACAGCCGACGAGGGGGAGGGCCCACACGTTATGGCAGCGCAATTCGGTCGCCGACTGCGCAGAGGGGCGACCACGGCTGCCGTGGCCGCTGCCGCTGTGGCAGCACTTTCCGCGTCGCAGGCTCCTGGTTCGCCCCTGGTGGCGTCCGACGGGGACCAGCCGGCGGCCGGTTCGGCGGGGTCGACGCCCTCGGGTGACGGTGCCGCGTCGGGCAACTCGCCCTACTTCACCGACCTGCCGCCGCTGAACACGCCCAACAAGCCGGGCACGTCCGTCAATCTGCCCGTGACCGGAAGCGCCGAATCGGGCATTCCGGCATCGGTGCTGGCGGCGTACAAGAAGGCCCAGCAGACCGTCGCGGGTACGGACGCCGCATGCCGGCTGCCGTGGCAGCTCCTCGCCGCGATCGGCAAGGTCGAGTCGGGCCAGGCCCGCGGGGGCCGCGTCGACGCGCAGGGCACCACGCTCTCCCCGATCCTCGGTCCGGCCCTCAACGGCCAGGGCTTCGCCCTGATCAAGGACACCGACAACGGTGCCTACGACGGGGACTCGACGCATGACCGGGCGGTGGGCCCGATGCAGTTCATCCCGTCCACCTGGGCGACCTGGGGCCAGGACGGCAATGCCGACGGCCGCAAGGACCCCAACAACATCTACGACGCGGCGCTCGCCGCCGGGCGTTACCTGTGCGCCGGCTCGCGGGACCTGGCGCTCGCCGCCGACCTGGACCGGGCGGTCCTGAGCTACAACCACTCCGACGAGTACCTGCGTACCGTCCGGACCTGGTTCGACTACTACAACCGCGGCACCCACGAGGTGCCGGACGGCACCGGCGTCCTGCCGGTCGAGTCCAGCACGGGAACGCACCCGGACACCGGTTCCCGCCCGCACGGCAGCAACCCGTCCTCCTCGCCGTCGCCGTCGCACTCGCCTTCCGGTTCGCCGACCCCGACCCCGACGCCCGAACCGCCGTCGAAGCCGAGCCCCTCGCCCACGGACCCGGGCAGCGGCCCGGGCACGCCGACGACGCCGACCCCGACGCCCGAGCCCACGCCGACTCCGGCCCTGGCCGCCGTGCAGAACGCGGGCACCGGGGAGCTGACCGCCACGGCGGGCGACGCCTTCGCCGAGCGGATCAAGGTGCTGGCGAAGAGCAACCTCGGCAAGCCGCTCGCCAAGGTGTCCGTGACCTTCACGGTCGCCGGTGACACGGACGCCACGTTCGACGGCGGGAAGAGCACCGTCACGCTCCCCACCGGGGCCGACGGCACAGTCACCGCGCCGGTGCTGAAGGCCGGCGAGAAGGCCGGCGCGTTCACCGTCCGCGCGACCGCCACCGGCACCTCGCTGCCCTCCGTCACCTACAAGGCGACCGTCACCGCGCGGCAGGCCGACGCCATCGCCAGGACGGGCACCGCGGAGCTGACCGCCGTGGCGGGCCAGACGTTCGCCGACGTCACGGCCAAGGCCACCTACAAGGGCGCGGCCGCCGACCGGGTCGCCGTCACCGCCACCATGATCACCGACGACGAGAAGCCGGTCGAGAACGACAAGGGCCCGTACTTCACGAACGACGACGGGGACCCGGTCCGCACCCTCGTGTTCACCACGGCGGCCGACGGCACGCTCACCCTGCCGAAGATCTACGCCGACGGCGCCGCGGGCACGTACAAGCTGCGTCTGACCACAGAGGGCGGCGCCACCGTCGTCATCGAGCTCACGGTCGAGGCCCCAGCCGCCTGACCCACGCGCGTCGCGTCCGGGCCCACCACGCCCGCAACAGCCCCTTGGCCGGCACCCGGCCAAGGGGCTGTTGTACGTGTTCTCATCTCCGGCCCGGGTTGCTACGGTGCCCCAGCCCTGACGACCCATCAGTTCTGAGCTCCCGGGAGGCCGAGTATGCGTGCCCTGGTCGCCGCTGCCATCGGACTGGCTGCCGCCCTCGCCCTCGTACTCACCATCAGTGCGATCGGCGCGCCACCCGGTGAGACCTCGCCCGAACCCCTGCTGACCACGGTCCCGGGCCCGAAGAACTAGCCGTCCGCACCACGCAATGCAGAGGGAGGACACCCCATGCGCCGCCGAGCCAGCCTCGTACTCCTGGCCCTCGCCGTCTTCTTCGCCGCGCTGTCACCGCTGTTGCGCTGGTACGCCTTCCCGCGGCTCGCGAAGATCCCGCCGAACCAGTACCAGGAGACCGTGCTGGAGGCGAAGCCCGCGACCCTCCTCGACTACAGCACCCTCAAGGCAGAGAAGGTCGACAAGATCACCATCGTGCAGACCCTCAAGGGCAATGTGGAGGAGTCCGAGAAGATCGAGCGCAGCGCCGGGCGGGACGTCGTCGTATGGGACGCCCTCTCCTACGTACAGGGCCCCGACGGCAAGATGGTCTCCAAGATCCCCGAGCGCTACATCTTCGACGCGCACAGCCAGGACCCGGTCCACGCCACCGGCGAAGCGGTCGACGGCGACCCGGTGAGCCGCGAGGGCATCGAGTTCAAGTGGCCCTTCCTCACCGAGAAGCGGGACTACGAGTACTTCGACGCCCAGACCCGCACCAGCTCGCCCATCCACTACAAGGGCACCCAGGACTTCCGGGGCATGGAGGTCTACTACTTCGAGCAGACGATTCCGTGGACCGAGGTCCCCATGCCGAAGACGATGCCGATCAAGGGAATCACCGCAGGGCAGATCGCCAAGACCGGTGTGACCCGCTGGTACACCACCAAGCGGATGTTCTGGGTCGATCCCGTCACCGGGGCCCCGGTCAACGGCGAGGAGGTCCACAAGGAGGAACTGCGGAACGCGAAGGCGATGGGCATGGCCCAGGACACCGTCACCGTGTTCGCCGGGCACGTGAAGATGCGCGAGGACTACATCGTCTCCATCGTCGACCTGGTCAAGTCCCAGCGGCTGCTCGTCCTGCTGCTGACCTCGTACCTGCCCTGGGGCTTCCTCGTCCTGGGCGGCGGGCTCCTGGCCCTGTCGCTGTGGCTGGAGGCCCGCTCCAGGAGGCCGGACGAACCGCAGTCGCCGCCCGCCCCGGACCGGCTCCCGGGCCCGGCGGCTACTCCCGCCTGAGTCGTTCTGCGGTCGCGGCCCGCCCCGGACCGGCTTCCGGGCCCGGCGGCTACTCCCGCCTGAGCCGTTCTGCGGTCGCGGCCCGCCCCGGACCGGCTTCCCGGCCCGGCGGCTACTCCCGCCTGAGCCGGGCCTTCGTGAACCGGGTCGCCTCCACCGTCGTCGGGTCCTCCGGCCACGGATGCCTCGGATAGCGGCCGCGCAACTCCGCCCGCACCGCCTTGTAGCCCTCCCGCCAGAACGACGCCAGGTCCGCCGTCACCGCCGCCGGGCGCCCCGCGGGGGAGAGCAGGTGGACCAGAACCGGCACACCGGCCAGCCGCGGGGTCTCCTGGAGGCCGAACAGCTCCTGGAGCTTCACCGCGAGCACGGGCTGGGCCCCGCCGTACTCCACCCTGATCCGGGAACCGCTGGGCACCTCGATCCGCTCCGGGGCCAGCTCGTCCAGCCGTGCCGCCTCCCCGGTCGCCCACGGCAGCAGCCTGCGCAGCGCCTGCCCCGCGTCGATCCCGCCCAGGTCCGAGCGGCGACGGGCCCGCGACAGCTCCGGCTCGAGCCACTGCTCGGTACGGTCCAGCAGCGCCTCGTCCGACACGTCCGGCCACGGCGCACCGAGCTCACGGTGGACAAAGGCCAGCCGCCGGCGCAGCTGTTCCGTGTCCCTGCTCCAGCGCAGCAGCCCGAGGCCCTCCCGGCGCAGCCCCTCCACCAGGGCCTCGCGGACCAGCGCGGGATCCGGCCGCTTCAGCGGGCGCGCCGACAGCTCGACGGCGCCGAGACGCTCCACCCGGCGGGCCACCACGTCCCGGCCGTCCCAGCCGACCTCCTCGCCCTCGAAGCGCAGATGCCCGGCCGCCACGCGCGCCGTGTCCTCGTCGATGACCGCGGCGAGCCGGACCTGCGCGGACGCCGCATGCGCCGGACGGTCCGCGACCGCGACCGCCAGCCACGGCGCACTGCGCAACCGGGAGCCGTCCCGCAGCTCCGCGCCCGTGCCGGACGCCATCAGGAACGCCCCCTCACCCCGGGCCCGCGCCACCCGCTCGGGGAAGGCCAGGGCGGCGACCAGGCCGACGGCGGCATCGTCCGGACCGGAGCCGCCGGCCCCGGCACCCGTGAAGGACGAGGCCAGCCGCCGCACCTCCTGCCGCCAGCGGGCCGCGTAACCGTCCTTGCCCAGCCGTGCGGTACGCAACGCGGCGGCCAGGTCGTCGCCGTAGTCCCGCGGCGGTTCCTCGCTGAGCAGCGCGACCACTTCCGCGGCCCGCCGCCCGCCGACCTCGGCCGCCCCGTCCAGGAGCGCCCGGGCCAGCCGGGGATGCAGCCCCAGCCGGGACATCCGGACGCCCCGGTCGGTCACGCGCCCGTCGGCCGCCACCGCGCCGACCGCGGTCAGTACCTCGCGGGCCGCGGCCATCGCACCGGCCGGCGGCGGATCCAGCAGCGCGAGCCCCGCAGCGTCCGGGTCGCCCCAGCAGGCCGCCTGAAGGGCGAACGCCGCCAGATCGGCCACCTTGATCTCGGGGGAGGGGAACCGGGCGAGCCGCCCGTCCTCCGCCTGCTCCCAGCAGCGGTAGACCGTTCCGGGAGCCTCTCGGCCGGCCCGGCCGGCCCGCTGGCGGCCCGCGGCCTGCGAGGCCCGTACCGTCGTCAGCGCGCTCAGTCCGCGTGCGTGGTCGGTGCGGGGCTCCCGGGCCAGCCCCGAATCGACGACCGTCCGCACCCCCGGCACGGTCAGGGACGACTCCGCCACCGACGTCGCCAGCACCACCCGCCGCCCCTCGGACGCACCCGCCAGCACCGAGTCCTGCACCGCGGCCGGGGCTCGTCCGTGCACCTGGAGCACCTCCGCCGCCACTCCGGACAGCTGCCCGGCCACTCGGCCGATCTCGCCGACGCCGGGCAGGAAGCACAGCACGTCGCCGTTCTGCTCGGCCAGCGCCCGCCGCACCACGGCGGCGACATGGGTCAGCAGCGCCGGATCGACCCGCATCCCGTGCGGCGGCCGTACCGGACGGGCGGGCGGGGCCCACACCACCTCCACCGGGTGCGACACCCCCTGCGCCTCGATCACCGGTGCGTCGCCGAGGAGCCGGGCCCAGCCCTGTGCGTCGGTGGTCGCCGACGCGGCGACCAGGCGAAGGTCGGGGCGGATCGCCTCCCGTACGTCCAGGAGGAACGCGGCCACCGTGTCCGCGTCGAGGTGACGCTCATGGCACTCGTCGATGATCACCGCGTCGACGCCCGCGAGTTCCTGGTCGCGCTGGAGCCGCTGGAGCAGCACTCCGGTGGTGACGACCTCCACCACCGTGTCCGGCCCCACCAGCCGCTCCCCGCGCACGGTGAAGCCGACCCGTTCACCGGCCCGTTCACCGAGCAGCCACGCCATGCGCCGGGCCGCGGCCCGCGCGGCGATCCGCCGCGGCTCGGCGACCACGACCCGCCGCAGCGGGCCGTCGCCGGTCAGCCCGGCCAGGACGAGGGGGACGAGGGTGGTCTTGCCGGTGCCGGGAGGCGCGCACAGCACCGCGACCCCGCGGTGCTCGAGCGCCTGCCGCAGCGCGGGCACGGCGGTGCGGACGGGCAGCTGGTCCAGGGCGTCGGTACGGATCACGCCCCCAGTCTCGTACGGAGGGGCCGCGGCCCGGTCACCGGACGGTGCTCAGCCCCATGCGCGGACCGGTGTGCCGGTGCTCAGTCCCGTACGCAGACGAAGATCGCGGTGCCCGGGATCAGGTTGCCCCGCAGCGGCGACCAGCCGCCCCACTCCTGGTTGTTCCACGCCGGCCACTCCGGCTCGATGAGGTCGGCCAGGCGGAAGCCGCCCGCCACCACGTCCCGCACCCGGTCGCCGAGCGTGCGGTGGTGCTCCACGTACACCGCCTCGCCCTGCTCGTCCTGCTCGACGTAGGGGGTGCGGTCGAAGTAGGAGGCGGCGACGGACAGGCCCTCGGGCCCCGGTTCGTCCGGGAACGCCCAGCGGACCGGATGCGTGACGGAGAAGACCCAGCGGCCGCCGGGGCGCAGCACGCGGTGGACCTCGCGGAACACCTGGACCGGGTCGGCGACGAACGGCACCGCGCCGTAGGCGGAGCACGCCAGGTCGAAGGAGCCGTCGCGGAAGGGCAGGACACCGGCGTCCGCCTCGACCAGCGGGATGCCCTCGCCGATCCGCAGGGCGTGCTGGAGCTGGCGGTGGGAGAGGTCGAGGGCGACCGGCCGGGCGCCCTGCGCGGCCAGCCAGCGCGAACACTGTGCGGCGCCCGCCCCGATCTCCAGGACGTCCAGGCCCTTCAGCGACTCCGCGGGGCCGAGCAGTCCCGCCTCGGCCTCGTCGAGCCCCTCCGGTCCCCAGACGAAGCGGTCGTCGCCGAGGAAGCCGCCGTGGTCGTTCTGGTACTCGTCCGCGTTGCGGTCCCACCAGCCGCGGCTGGCCCGGCTGCTCTCGGCCTCGCCGGCGACGCGGCGTGTCGCCTCGGGTTCGGCCGCGTAGATCTCTTGGCTCATCGTGCCCGTCGTTGTAGTTTGCCTTCACCCCGTCGTACGCGGTACGTACCAGGGGGGACCTGTGAGCACGGAACCCGTGTGTCCGGAACATCTCGGGGGGGGCGATGTGGCCTCGGAGAACCTGAGTTGTGCCGGGTATGGGACGTTCCGCCCTTGGTGTGCGCCTTCGCGCATTGACCGTGCCCTGCTGCCCCCGTATGCTACAAGTTGCGCTGCGAGCCTGCGCGCCTCAGACCTAGCAGGCCGCGCTCGCATCTGTATGTATGTCCCCTCGGTTCACGAGGCGCCTCCCGGTTCACGGGATCGGCGCTTCCCAGGCTGTCCGGCTTCTGCAGAGGCGATACGGGCTCACGGCGTAGCAGTAACTTCGACTCACTGTCCGTACCGGAGCCCTTTCCCACATGACGAGCAGCACCGAGACCACCGCCACCACTCCGCAGGTTGCGGTCAACGACATCGGCGACGCGGACGCGTTCCTCGCGGCGATCGACGAGACGATCAAGTACTTCAACGACGGCGACATCGTTGACGGTGTCATCGTCAAGGTTGACCGGGACGAGGTTCTCCTCGACATCGGTTACAAGACCGAAGGTGTCATCCCGAGCCGCGAGCTCTCGATCAAGCACGACGTCGACCCGAACGAGGTCGTCAAGGTCGGCGACGAGATCGAGGCCCTGGTTCTCCAGAAGGAGGACAAGGAAGGCCGCCTGATCCTCTCGAAGAAGCGCGCTCAGTACGAGCGTGCCTGGGGCACCATCGAGAAGATCAAGGAAGAAGACGGCATCGTCACCGGTACCGTCATCGAGGTCGTCAAGGGTGGTCTCATCCTCGACATCGGCCTCCGTGGCTTCCTCCCGGCGTCGCTCGTCGAGATGCGCCGCGTCCGCGACCTCCAGCCTTACGTGGGCAAGGAGCTCGAGGCCAAGATCATCGAGCTGGACAAGAACCGCAACAACGTGGTCCTGTCCCGCCGTGCCTGGCTCGAGCAGACCCAGTCCGAGGTCCGCCAGACGTTCCTCACGACCCTCCAGAAGGGTCAGGTCCGCTCCGGCGTCGTCTCCTCGATCGTCAACTTCGGTGCCTTCGTGGACCTGGGTGGCGTCGACGGTCTCGTGCACGTCTCCGAGCTGTCCTGGAAGCACATCGACCACCCCTCCGAGGTTGTCGAGGTCGGCCAGGAAGTCACCGTCGAGGTTCTCGACGTGGACATGGACCGCGAGCGCGTGTCCCTGTCGCTCAAGGCGACGCAGGAAGACCCGTGGCAGCAGTTCGCCCGCACGCACCAGATCGGGCAGGTTGTTCCCGGTAAGGTCACCAAGCTCGTTCCGTTCGGTGCGTTCGTGCGCGTCGACGAGGGCATCGAGGGCCTGGTCCACATCTCCGAGCTGGCCGAGCGCCACGTGGAGATCCCGGAGCAGGTCGTCCAGGTCAACGACGAGATCTTCGTCAAGGTCATCGACATCGACCTCGAGCGTCGTCGCATCAGCCTCTCGCTGAAGCAGGCCAACGAGTCCTTCGGTGGCGACCCGGCCTCGGTCGAGTTCGACCCGACGCTGTACGGCATGGCCGCGTCGTACGACGACCAGGGCAACTACATCTACCCCGAGGGCTTCGACCCCGAGACCAACGACTGGCTCGAGGGCTTCGAGGCTCAGCGCGAGGTCTGGGAGACCCAGTACGCCGAGGCGCAGCAGCGCTTCGAGCAGCACCAGGCCCAGGTCATCAAGTCCCGCGAGGCCGACGAGGCCGCTGCTGCCGAGGGCGCTGCTGCCCCGGCCGGCAGCGCTCCGGCTGCCTCGGGCGGCAGCGGTGGCGGCGGTTCGTACTCCTCGGAGTCCGCGGACAACTCCGGCGCCCTGGCGTCGGACGAGGCCCTGGCTGCCCTGCGCGAGAAGCTGGCGGGCGGCCAGAGCTGACGCTCCGACCTTCCGGCCGGTCATCGGCTGAGTTGAAAAGATGACGGTGAGGCCCGCTCCCTTCGGGGGGCGGGCCTCATGCGTGCGCGCGGGGCCAGTGCGCTTCCGGCCGTCCCCGGCGGTGCGGTCTACTCGGGCGACGCGGCCCCGTGTGGGCGGTGCGGGCTCCTCGGGCGACGGGGCCCCCGTGTGGGCGGTGCGAGTCCCCCGGGCGGTGCGAGTTCCCCGGGCGGTGCGAGTCCCCCGGGCCTCCCTACGGAGTGACGGGGATGTTGGCCAGCCCCCTGCCGCCCGTCACGGTGTTGCTCGCGTAGACCGTCGTGGGGCAGTTCGCGCCGGAGTTCGTGACGTTGACCGCGAGCTGCTTGTCGCCCGTCGAGCCGGACAGGTCCGAGGCGTTGTCCCTGAAGACGGTCCCGCAGCCCCAGCCGCTCTGCTGGGTGTGCGTCTCGTAGCCGTTGTTGGTCGTGCGCGAGCCCCGGTTGCCCTCGACCAGGACGTCGTTGCCCTTCACGTCGACCCAGGAGTCGTCGTAGTTGGCACCGGTCAGCCCGCTGCCGTCGAACGTGTTGCCGACGATCCGCGCTCCCGTGGTGCCCTCCTTGATGTCGACGTTCTCGCCACCGACGTCCGGCCCGATCGTGTTGCCCAGGATCTGCACCCGGTCGCTCCGGTCGGACAGATCACCCGCCGTGCCCACGTACACGCCCTCGCCCATGCCGCGGCCGTCGTGCCCGGTGGCGTAGATCCGGGAGTTGCGTATGACACCGTCGCTGCTGGACTTGCGGAAGTGGACGCCCTCCATGTCCAGGTCGTGCACGGTCACCGAGTCGATGATCACGCCGGTGGCACTGTCGGCGACGATGCCCTTCTGGCCGCCGGTGACCGTGATGCCCTTCACCGTCCAGTACGAGGCGCCGTTGAGGTGCAGCCCGTAGCCGCCACCGGCCGTCAGGACCGCCCCCGCCGAACCGGTCAGGGTGATGCGCGCGGCGGCGTCGGCGGGGACGAGCGCCTTGAAGTTTCCGGTGTACGTACCGTCCGCGAGGTGGATCGTGTCGCCGGGGACGGCCGCCGTGAGCGCCGACTTCAGCTGCGCGGCGGTGCTCACCTCGATGACCGTCGCAGCCCGCGCCGTACCGGCGGACGTGAGAGCGAGTGTGCCGGTGGCGAGGGCGGTGGCCAGCAGGGTGGGGAACAGCGTGCGGGTGCGCATGGGGGTGCCTTCCCGTGAAGGGTTCAGGACGTTCTCTTACATGAATGCAGGGCGAGTGTCTGAACTTGCTGCCCAGTGACGGTAGGGACGGGTTGCGGCCACGTCAAGGTCTGGACCATTGCTCCGGGTTTGGTATGCCGGGTGAACACAGGGAAACGTGCGGGATACATGAATAGCTGATGGCCCGTAACACACCCTTGCCAGGATCCCGGCAACCTCAAGATCCGAAGGGGAGCCGGGACATGACTCATGCTTCGCACCACTCGCCCGCGACACCGGGCGCGAGCCGCCGTACATTTCTGCGCAACGTCGGACTGTCGGGCGGGGCGGGCGCGATGTTCGCCACCATGGGGGCGCTCGGCCTCGCCCCCACAGCCCAGGCCGCAGGGCGCGAACCCGCCTTCCGGGCGCCGAACAGGAGCGACTTCAACCTGAAGGGGAAGGCCGCCGCCAAGGTGGTCGTCGTGGGCGGCGGTATCGCCGGTCTCGCCACCGCCTACGAGCTGGGCAAGGCGGGGTACGACTGTACGGTCCTGGAGGCCAGGGCCCGGACGGGCGGCCGCAACTTCACCGTGCGCGGTGGGGATTCGACCACCGACATCCATGGCGTCGAGCAGACCGCGCGGTTCTCCGACGGGCAGTACATGAACGCCGGACCTGGCCGGATCCCGCAATGGATGGTCACCCTCGATTACTGCCGCGAACTCGGCGTTCCGATTGAGGTGTTCACCAACGTGAACGCCAACGCCTATATCTACAACGAGAAGTCGGGTATGAAGGCCCCGATGCGCTACCGCACGGCCAAGGCCGATGTGTACGGCTACGTGGCCGAACTTCTCTCGAAGGCCACCGACAAGGGGGCGCTCGACCGGCAGATCACCGCCGACGACCAGGAGCGGCTGCTCGAATTCCTCAAGGACTTCGGCGACATCGGCGACAGCCTCGACTACACCGGCAGCCCCCGGCGCGGGTACCGCGTCGATCCCGCGGCGGCGGGGACCCCCGGAGAGGAGCTCGGCTCCGTCCCGTCCGCCTCCGAGGTCTTCGCCAGTGGCGTCGGACGCTACTTCGCCTTCGAGTTCGAGTACGACCAGGCGATGCTGATGTTCCAGCCGGTCGGCGGTATGGACCGGATCCCCGCCGCGCTCACCCGGGCGATAGGGGAGCGCAGGATCCGTACCGGCGCGGCCGTCACGGACATCACCGACACCGCCCACGGTGTCACCGTCACCTACACCCGGGCCGGGCGCACCCGCAGCATCGAGGCGGACTACTGCGTCGCCGCCCTGCCGCCCAACATCCTCGCCAAGACCGCCCACAACCTGGGCCCTGCCGTCCAGACCGCGCTGGAGGCATGCCGGCCCTCCTCGGCCGGAAAGATCGGGCTGGAGTACCGGAGCCGCTGGTGGGAGAGCGATCACCAGATCTACGGCGGCATCACGGAGACGGACATGGACCTGGCCCACATCTGGTACCCGTCCTACGGCCACCAGGGCAGCCGGGGCACCATCGTCGGGTACTACAACACCGGCGCCAACGCCGACGCGTACGCCGCGCTCACCCCGCGTGAACGCGAGGCGCGCGCCGTAGCGCAGGGCGTGAAGATCCACGGGGAGAAGTACCGTACGGAGCTCGCCACCTCGTTCTCCCACCACTGGCGCCAGACCCCGTACCTGGAGGCCGCTTGGCACTCGCTGGCGGGAGGCCCCGACGCCCCCGTCTTCGCACCGCTCAACCAGGCAGCGGGGCGGGTGTACTTCGCCGGCGACTACCTGAGCCACGCGGACGCCTGGCAGCACGGAGCGTTCACTTCCGCACGAAAGGCGGTCACCGCACTGCACGCGCGGGTACTTGGGTAAACACCCATGTGAAGGGGCACAGGTGGGAATGCCTGTGCCCCCGGGGGCGTTCTTCTTCAGGAACACAAGGAGGAGCGGTAACCGTGCTTGATCCGCAGAGTTTGTACGAATGGGAGCCGAAGGGCCTGGCTGTCGTCGACATGGCGCTCGCCCAGGAGTCGGCCGGCCTGGTCATGCTCTACCACTTCGAGGGATACATCGACGCGGGTGAGACCGGGGAGCAGATCGTCGACGGACTGCTCGAATCGCTGCCTCATCAGGTCGTGGCCCGCTTCGACCACGACCGACTCGTCGACTACCGCGCACGGCGGCCGCTGCTGACGTTCAAGCGTGACCGCTGGTCGTCGTACGAGACCCCGACGCTGGACGTCCGGGTGGTCCAGGACGCCACCGGCGCGCCCTTCCTGCTGCTTTCCGGCCCCGAGCCCGACGTGGAGTGGGAGCGGTTCGCCGCCGCCGTCGAGCAGATCGTCGAGCGGCTCGGTGTCCGTCTCGCCGTCACCTTCCACGGCATCCCGATGGGCGTCCCGCACACCCGGCCGGTAGGCGTCACGCCGCACGGCAACCGCACCGACCTCATGCCCGGCCACCGCAGCCCGTTCGACGAGGCGCAGGTGCCCGGCTCCGCCGCGGCCCTCGTCGAGTACCGGCTGATGGAGGCCGGACACGACGTCCTCGGCGTCGCCGCACATGTGCCGCACTACGTCGCCCGCTCCGCCTACCCCGACGCAGCGCTCACCGCGCTGGAGTCGATCACGGCCGCGACCGGACTCGTCCTGCCCACCGTCGCCCACTCCCTGCGCACCGAGGCGCACCGCACCCAGACGGAGATCGACCGCCAGATCGGTCAGGGCGACGAGGAACTCGTCTCGCTGGTCGAGGGCCTTGAGCACCAGTACGACGCGGTCGCGGGATCCGAGACCCGCGGCAATCTGGTCGCCGAGCCGGTCGACCTGCCGTCCGCCGACGAGATCGGCCTCGAGTTCGAACGGTTCCTGGCCGAGCGCGAGGGCGACGGCTGACCCGGCCCGGACCCGCTCCGGGAGGCGCCGCAGGCGGGGCACTAGGCTGCCGCCCATGCTGAAAGTGGGCCTGACCGGTGGTATCGGCGCCGGCAAGAGCGAAGTGTCCCGGATGCTCGCGGGATACGGAGCCGTCCTGATCGACGCCGACCGGATCGCCCGCGAGGTCGTCGAGCCCGGGACCCCCGGGCTCGCCGCCGTCGTCGAGGAGTTCGGCACCGGCATCCTCACCCCCGAGGGGACACTGGACCGGCCGAAGCTCGGCTCGCTCGTCTTCTCCGACGGCGAGCGCCTCGCCGCCCTCAACGCGATCGTCCACCCGCTGGTCGGTGCCCGTTCGGCCGAGCTGGAACGTGCCGCGGGCCCCGATTCCGTGGTCGTCCACGACGTGCCGCTGCTCACCGAGAACGGCCTCGCCCCGCTCTACGACCTCGTCGTCGTGGTCGACGCGGCGCCGGAGACCCAGCTCGACCGCCTCGTGCGGCTGCGCGGGATGACGGAGCAGGAGGCGCGCGCCAGAATGGCCGCGCAGGCCACCCGGGAACAGCGGTGTGCGGTGGCCGACCTGGTCATCGACAACGACGGACCGATCGAGGCCCTGGCACCGCAGGTCGACGCGGTCTGGGCCGAGCTGACCCGGCGGGCCGCGGCCGGCTGACCCCGGGCCGGCCGGAACACCGGAAGCCGGGCCGACGTTCACCTGACGGTGGACGAGGGAAGGATGCGACTGTGCCCGAGAGGAACCCCGAAACCCACGTCATCGACTTCCGTGCGGCCGAGCAGCTCCTCGCCGCGCGTGACCCCCGTGGCGCGGTCCAGCTGCTCGACTCGGTGATCGCCTCCCACCCGGAGAACACCGCGGCCCGGCTGCTGCGTGCCCGCGCCTTCTTCGCGGCGGCCCAACTACGCCCCGCAGAGCTCGAGTTCGAACTGGTCCTGGAGCGGGAGCCGGACAACGCCTTCGCGCACTTCGCCCTCGCCCGCACCTTCGAGCGCTCCGGCCATCCGGAGCGGGCCACGCGCCACTTCCGCCTGGCGGCGGCTCTCGACCCGAACCCCGAGTACCTGAGGGCGGCCCGCTTCGACGCGGAGGGCTGAGACGCTCAGTGCCCGTACCGGCCTCGTCCACCGTGATCAGGTTCGTACGGCGGGACCGTGCGGCCCGGCTGGTAGTGCGGGCCCTGCCGCAGGTGGTGGACGACCACGGCCAGGTCGGCCACGACCAGGACGAGCAGCACCCCGCAGGCGGCCGCCCACCCGGGCCGGCCGGTCAGGGAGAATGCCGTCAGGCCGAAGACGGCCCAGGCCAGGCCCCATAGACTCAGCCAGAGCCGCATCCGCAGAGGACTGCGGGCAGTCGTCGGTTCATTACCGGTACGCATGGCGATCGCCTCTCCTACCCAGCATGGACCCGAGGCGGCGCTCGTGCGGTGATCCGACGGAAGAGAGTGGGGGCGGGGCCGTGAACGGCACAGCATCGGGGGACGCCACCGTCCGCAGGGCCCGGGTCCGCGGATGTCTGCTGGGCGGGGCGATCGGAGACGCACTGGGGAACCCCGTGGAGTTCCTCTCCCTCGCCGGCATCCGCCGGGCACACGGGGCGCAGGGCGTGCAGGGGCTCACCGCCGACGAGGGCGGGGTCGTCGGACGCGTCACCGACGACACCCAGATGACCCTCTTCACGGCGGAGGGGCTGATCAGGGCACACTCCCGGGCCATGTCCAAGGGCATCGGCGGCGCCGAGACGGCGGTCATCAAGCATGCCTACCTGCGCTGGCTGGACACCCAGAGTCATCCCGCGCCACCGGCCCGGGGCGGGGACGATCCCATCCGGACCGGGTGGCTCAGGCAGCAACCCTGGCTGTACGCACGCCGCGCTCCCGGAAACGCCTGCCTGACGGGCCTGGCGGCGGGGTACACCCCCGACCCGACGGCCCCGGTCGGTGAGCCGGGCCCCGTGAACACGGGTTCCAAGGGCTGCGGCACGGTCATGCGTTCCGCGCCCTTCGGCCTGACCGGCCAGGACGTGGCCGGGAGCTTCGCACTCGCCGCCCGGTGCGCGACGATCACCCACGGGCACCCCACGGGCGCCTGTGCCGCCGGCGCGCTCGCGGCGATCGTCGCGCATCTGCTGGAGGGCGACTCCCTGCCGGGATCCGTCCTGCGGGCCATGGACCTGCTGGCCCGCCACCCCGGGCACGAGGAGACGACCGCCGCCCTGCGCGGCGCCGTCGAGCTGGCCGCGCAGGGCGCGCCGAGCGCCGAGAAGGTCGAGTCGCTCGGCGCGGGCTGGGTGGCCGAGGAGGCCCTGGCCATCGCCGTGTACTGCGCCCTGGTCCTCCCGGAGGCCGGCCAGGTCGGCGAGGCGCTGCTGCTCTCGGTGAACCACTCGGGCGACAGCGACTCCACCGGCGCGGTGTGCGGCAACGTGCTCGGCGCCCGCCACGGCGACGCGTACCTTCCGCCGTCGTGGCTGGTGCGGACCGAGGGACGGGCCGTGATCGCCGAGGTGGCGGACGACCTGTCGCTGGAGTTCGAGCACACGGTCGCGTGGCCCGAGGGCCGCTACCCGGGCTGCTGACCGGGCGCTCCGCTCAGCAGCCCGGCACGCGGGGACTCCACGGTCGCCGCGTCGGGCTTCAGCCCCTCGCGTACGTACATGTCGACATTGCCGTGGATGTGATCCGCCTCGGCGGACGCCGCGCGCAGCCGGCTCAGCTCGACGGCCTCCGGTTCGCCGGCGTGAGGCACAGGAACGGCAGGAGCCGACTGTTCGTTCGGGCAGGTATGAGTGAGGAACTGGTACGTGAAGGGTATTCAGGGACGGGTCCCGGAGCCATCACTCCGGACGGCTGCGCGGTCGAGCTCTACACCCGCCTTGCCGTGGCCAATGAGCCGGACGTGATCGCCGCGGCCGTCCCTGCCGGATCGAGCATCCTGGAACTGGGCAGTGGGGCGGGGCGGGTGACGCATCCGCTGGTCGAGCGGGGCTTCGACGTCACGGCGGTGGACGAGTCGCGGCACATGCTGGAGCAGGTGCGCGGCGCGCGCACGGTGTGCAGCCCCATCGAGTCCCTGGACCTCGGCGACGAGACCTTCGACGTGGTCATGCTGGCGTCGTTCCTGGTGCACTCGGGCCACCACCGGGTGCGGGACGGCCTGCTGCGGACCTGCCGGAGATACGTGCGTGACGGGGGGTCGGTGCTCATTCAGCGCGAGGGCTCGGACTACCACGCCGATCTGCCGCGCGAGGGCGTCCACCCGGCCGGTTACACGACACGGATCCTCTCCTCCGACCCGGTGGGGGACGGGGTCCGGTCGGTGCGCGTGGAGTACGAGTTCGCGGACGCGCGCTGGACGCAGACCTTCCTCTCGCGGCCGCTGTCGAAGGAGCAGTTCGAGGGCCATCTGGACGCCGCCGGGCTGCGCGTGGACCGCTGTCTCACCGAGGACGGGATCTGGGTGCGGGCCGTTCCCAAGTAGCGGGGCGGCAGGGTGAATTCGCGGGCGGCGGAGCGATGAGTTCTGGGCGGGAACCGCGTCTGACCTTGTGTGAGCGACACCGCGCACCGCTTTCCCGAGGAGACCTTCATGTCCGAGACCACGACGCCCGCCCCCACGACTGCCGCATCCATGTCCGCCACCCGCCACCGTGGCCGGGGCGCTGTCGCGCTGACCGTGGCGCGGTATGTCCTGGCCCTGTTCCTGGGCTTCAGCGGAATCGCCAAGCTGATCGCGCACGAGTCCGCCGTCGGGTCGTTCGAGCGGATGGGCTGGAGTCACGGTGCCATGTACGCCATCGGCGGCCTGGAGACGGCCGGGGCGATCGCGCTGCTGATCCCGGTCCTGGCAGGGGTGGCGGCCATCGCCTTCTGCGGGCTGCTGGCAGGGGCGTCGGTCGTCCAGCTGACCCTGCTCGACCCGCCGAACGCGGTGATGCCCGCGGTGCTCGTCGTGGTGATGGTCCTGATCGCGAGGGACCGCCGGGACGCAACGGCGGCCCTGGCCGCACTGGTCCGCCGTAGAGCGTGAAGGGCGACGGTGCGGACATGCACCGGGTGCGCGACCTGTCGGCGTCGCGACCCGGTGCATGTCCGCACCGTCGGCCCGGCTGGTCAGTGCACGGTGGTGAAGCTGCGCCACGGCAGCGCGTTGGGCGCGTTGACGTCGGAGAGCGTGGTCGCGAGGTACGTCGTGCCCGGGCCGGTGCAGTTCCGCGTGCGGTACAGGATGATGTCGATCAGGGTCTCGTTGAGCACTTCCTTGGCTCCCGCGGGGGCGAGCCGATGGCAGCCCTTCACGGAGGGGCTGTTCACCATGATCACGGCGTCCCGCTCGGTCGTGTAGACGACCGGGCCGACAGCGGTCCGGCCGAGGCCCGAACAGCCTGCGACGGTGAGGGTCAGGAGCGCGGCCTGGGCGGCGATGCCGAGACGGCGGCGGCGTCGTTGGTCGGTCACGGGCATGGGCGGGTCCTCGTCTGTCTCGTCCGGCTCATCGGTACGCACTCCGTCACGACACCCCGTACGCCACGGAGCGACGTGCTGACGCTGGTCACCCTGCCCGCTGTCGGCGGGCCCGGCATCCGGGAGGCGACCGGGCGGGGGACGGGCGGGCGAGCGGAGGTTCGCCCGCTGCCCAAACCGGGCATAACGTGGTAATAGCGTTTGATTCGGTATGGGAAAGATGTTCCGGTTCTCCGGATGGCAGGGGGCCGTCATGGTCCAGGAGCTCTTGATCGCAGCGGTCGCGGCGGTATCGGCCGGTGCCGTCTACACGGCCGCGGCCGCCCGCGTCGTCAAGCAGTACGAGCGGGGCGTCGTGCTCAGGCTCGGACGGCTCCGTGACGATGTGCGCGGACCCGGATTCACGATGGTGCTGCCCGGCGTCGAGCGCCTGCGCAAGGTCAACATGCAGATCGTGACCATGCCCGTGCCGGCACAGGACGGGATCACACGGGACAACGTCACGGTGCGGGTGGACGCGGTCATCTACTTCAAGGTGGTCGATGCGGCGAGCGCGGTCGTCGAGGTGGAGGACTACCGGTTCGCCGTCTCGCAGATGGCACAGACGTCGCTGCGGTCGATCATCGGCAAGAGCGACCTGGACGATCTGCTCTCCAACCGCGAGAAGCTCAACCAGGGCCTGGAGCTGATGATCGACAGTCCCGCGGTCGGATGGGGTGTGCAGATCGACCGGGTGGAGATCAAGGACGTCTCGCTGCCGGAGACGATGAAACGCTCCATGGCCCGCCAGGCGGAGGCCGACCGTGAGCGGCGCGCCCGGGTCATCAACGCGGACGCCGAGCTCCAGGCGTCCAAGAAGCTGGCCGAGGCGGCGTCGGAGATGTCCGCCCAGCCGGCAGCATTGCAGCTGCGGCTGCTGCAGACCGTGGTCGCGGTGGCGGCGGAGAAGAACTCCACCCTGGTGCTGCCGTTCCCGGTGGAGCTCCTCCGCTTCCTGGAACGGGCCCAGCAGCAGCCGGCACCGCCGCAGGCGGTGGGCCGGGCGCCGGAGGAGAACGCGCCCCCGGCGGCCGAGCAGTCCGCGCCCGCTCCCTCCGCCCCGCAGGCCTCGGGCCCCGGACGCCTGCGTCCTGCCACGCCGCCCCCGGCGGCCGACAGGCCCCGCCCCACCGGCTCGAAGCCGCTCGCCCGGCACTGACTCGCCGGGGCCCCGGCCCCGCCACGCTCCGGCCGCTGCCGGACCCCGTACGAGCTGCGGGCACGGCGGCGGCCGGCCCGCTGTCAGACCCCCCGCCTAGACTCGCGAGTCGAAGGGTTCTCCTGTGCCGGCCGGTCCGACCAGGCACTCAGGACCGAGGACACGGGGTTCACGAGCGGGACCCGGACAAGCAGGGGAGGAGCCGGTGGGTATCACGACGCCACCGCGGGACGCGGCCGTCGGCCGCCTGCTGCGCTGTGCCGCGGTCTTCCTGCCGGCATCGCTCCCGCGCGAGGGGCACCTCGCGTTCTGGGACCCGGAGGGACGCCCGCTGCCCGACCCGGAAGACCTGTGGGGGCCCCGGGCGGATACGACGGCACCCGCCGAGGCGGACGGATCGGGCGTGCGCACCTTCGAGATCACGATCGCCCGGCACCACGGCGAGCACGGGGACGTCCGCCCGAGCACCGTGCCCGCCCTGCTGCTTCCCCTGGCCGAGGCCGTGCCCCTGCTGGCGCGGGCCCGTCACCTGCGGTCCGCACACCCCGCCACCCGCTGCTGGGGCGCCGCCACCCTGCACGCGCTCCATCTCGTGTCCCGCGGCCGGATGCTGCCCGGCCTGACCGCCGACGACCACGACGCCTGGCGGGCCGGACCGCGCGACGCCGAGGACGTCGCCCATCTGCGCGCGGTCGCAGCGGCCATGCCCGCCGAGGGATACGCGATCCCCCTCCCCGACCGCACACCGCTCCAGGTCCCCGATCCCGAGCCGCTCATCAGCTCCTTCCTGGACGCGGTGGCCGACACCCTGCCCCGGACCCCGGCGGCCGCGTTCGCCATGGGTGCGCCTTTCGCGGCCCGTGAGGGCCGGTACCTGCCCGGCGCCCGCGAGTGGGCGGTGGAGGTCGCCGCCGGACTGGACGCGGGCGTGCGGGTCTCGCTGCGCCTGGACCTCTCCGCGTACGAGCTCTTCGACACGAAGGACGAGGCGGACACGGCAGGGGCCCCCGACGGCGGTGCACCGGCCACCGCGCGGCATGCCGGAGCGGCTGTCACCCAGGTGCACAGCCTCGCCGACCCCACCTACGTCGTCGACGCGGCCGCCCTGTGGAACGGCACGGCGGGCGAGCCCTTCGGCCCGCGGGCCCGGATCGACGCCGTGCTCGCCCTGCGCCGGGCCGCCCGCGTCTGGGCCCCGCTGGAACGACTGCTTGACCAGCCCGTCCCCGACGTCCTGGCCCTCACCGAGGACGAGTTGTACGAGCTGCTGGGTGCCGGCGGGGCACGGCTGGCGGCTGCCGGGGTGAACGTGCACTGGCCCAGGGAGCTCGCCCGTTCCCTCACCGCGCAGGCGGTCGTGCGGCCCGCGCCCGGCTCGGCCACCGACGGCACCTCATTCTTTGACGCCGAACAGCTCTTCGCGTTCAACTGGCAGCTCTCGCTGGGTGACCAGAAGCTGACCGAGGCCGAGATGGACGTGCTCGCCGAGGCGCACCGGCCCGTGGTGCGGTTGCGCGACCAGTGGGTCGTCGTCGATCCGGCTCTCGTACGCAAGGCCCGCAAGCGGGAGCTCGGCCTCCTCGACCCGGTGGACGCTCTCG
Organism: Streptomyces sp. NPDC005761; assembly: GCF_040630635.1. Lineage (NCBI taxonomy): Bacteria > Bacillati > Actinomycetota > Actinomycetes > Kitasatosporales > Streptomycetaceae > Streptomyces > Streptomyces sp. NPDC005761. The sequence continues at coordinate 214,901 of NZ_JBEXXX010000004.1, forward strand.
CCGTAGCCCTGACCGGCAGTGCCGAAGTGGACGGCGAGCAGGTCGAGGCCGTACCGGTCGGGGCGCTGGCCGAGCTGCGCGCCCGTGTCGTCGCGGACGACAGCGTCGTCGCACCGCCGCCCGGCCTCGACGCCACCCTGCGCGACTACCAGCTGCGCGGTCTGGCCTGGCTCGACCGGATGACCTCACTGGGACTCGGCGGCTGCCTCGCCGACGACATGGGCCTCGGCAAGACGATCACCCTCATCGCCCTCCATCTGCACCGCGCCCACCCCGCACCCACGCTCGTGATCTGCCCCGCCTCGCTGCTGGGCAACTGGCACCGGGAGATCAACCGCTTCGCACCCGGCGTCCCCGTGCGGCGGTTCCACGGCACCGGCCGCACCCTGGCCGAGCCCGACAACGGCTTCGTCCTCACCACGTACGGCACGATGCGTTCCAGCGCCGCCGAGCTGGCCGCCCAGAGCTGGGGACTGGTCGTCGCCGACGAGGCACAGCACGTGAAGAACCCGCACTCCTCCACCGCGAAGGCGCTGCGCACCATCGCCTCCCCGGCCCGGGTCGCCCTGACCGGCACGCCCGTCGAGAACAACCTCTCCGAGCTCTGGGCGCTGCTCGACTGGACCACCCCCGGACTGCTCGGCCCCCTCAAGGCGTTCCGGGCCCGCCACGCCCGCATCGTGGAGAACACCGGAACCGCCGCCGGCCTCGCCAACGACGAAGCGGTCGAGCGGCTCTCCCGGCTGGTCCGGCCCTTCCTGCTGCGCCGCAAGAAATCGGACCCCGGCATCGCCCCCGAACTGCCGCCCAAGACGGAGACCGACCACCCCGTCTTCCTCACCCGCGAACAGGCCACGCTCTACGAGGCCACGGTCCGCGAGACCATGGCGTACATCGAGGCATCGGAAGGCATCGCCCGGCGCGGCCTGATCATGAAGCTGCTGGCCTCGCTCAAGCAGATCTGCAACCACCCCGCGCAGTACCTGAAGGAGGAACCGACCCGGCTCACCGGCCGGTCGGGGAAGCTCGCCCTCCTCGACGAGCTCCTCGACACGATCCTCGCCGAGGACGGCTCGGTACTCATCTTCACCCAGTACGTGACGATGGCCCGGCTGCTCTCCGCGCATCTCGCCTCGCGGGCCATTCCCACCCAGCTCCTGCACGGAGGTACGCCGGTGGCCGAGCGGGAACGGATGGTGGACCGCTTCCAGTCCGGCGAGGTGCCCGTCTTCCTGCTCTCCCTCAAGGCCGCCGGCACCGGACTGAACCTCACCCGGGCCGCCCATGTCATCCACTACGACCGCTGGTGGAACCCCGCCGTCGAGGAGCAGGCGACGGACCGCGCCTACCGCATCGGGCAGACCCAGCCGGTCCAGGTGCACCGGCTGATCGCCGAAGGCACCGTCGAGGACAGGATCGGCGAGATGCTGCTGGCCAAGCGCGCCCTGGCCGACGCCGTGCTCGGCACCGGGGAGACCGCGCTCACCGAGCTCAGCGACCGTGACCTGGCCGATCTCGTCTCCCTGCGGAGGCCCTCATGAGCCCCCGGCCCCACTCCTCCTCCGGCGCGCGGCCCCGCCCGGGCCCCGACGACCTGCGACGGACCTTCGAGGCCGTGCCGGCGCGTGCCTCCGGCGAAGACCAGCCGTTCGCGGACAGCTGGTGGGGCAGGGCCTGGGTGGCGGCGCTGGAAGACCTCTCGATGGACGGACCGCGACTGGCCCGCGGACGCGCTTACGCGGACAGCGGCAACGTCGCGGCGATCACCGTCACCCCGGGGCGCGTCGTCGCCTACGTGCACGGCAGCCGCCCCCGCCCGTACCGCGCGGAGCTCCGGCTGCGCACGCTCACCGACCCCGACTGGGACACCTTCCTCGACGAGGTCGCCGCCCGCCCCGGTCATCTCGCCGCGCTGCTCGCCAAGGAGATGCCGCACTCCCTCGTCGACACGGCAGCCGCCGCCGGAGTCACCCTGCTCCCCGCAGCGGACGACCTCGACCCCGGCTGTTCCTGCCCCGACCGCGGCTGGCCCTGCAAGCACGTGGCGGCCCTCTGCTACCAGATGGCCCGACTTCTGGACGCCGACCCGTTCGTCCTCCTGCTGCTGCGCGGCCGGGGCGAACGCGAACTCGTGGAGGACCTCGGCCGTCGTAACGCCGCACACTCCGCGCGGGAGCGTCCCGCAGCGCCCGCCGCCCCCTCCGTGTCGGCGCAGGAGGCGCTCGCCGACCGCTTCCTGCCACCGCTGCCCGCCCCGTTCCCGGTGGAACCGCATCCGGGCCGGCCGCCCTCGTACCCCGAGTTCCCCGGCGCCCGGGACCCGCTCGCCCTCGATCAGCTGGCCACCGACGCGGCCGCCCGCGCCCACGCGCTGCTCACCACCGGCGCCGACCCGCTGGCCGGGCTCACCGCCTGGCAGGACGCGGTGCGGCTGGCGGCTGCCCGCCCCACGGCCGGACTCACCGCCACCACCCGTGCCCTCTACCGCGAACTGGCCTCCGCCACCGGCCGCAACACCACCGACCTGGCCAGGGCCGTCGCAGCCTGGCGTCAGGGCGGGGCCGAAGGGCTCGCCGTCCTGGAGACACCGTGGGACCCCCCGGCCGGTCCGTTCGACCGCGCCCGCCCGGCCCTCGCGGCGGCCGGCTTCCCGCGCTTCCAGCCCTGGCGCAACCACCTCAACCACCCCGGAGGCACGCTCCAGCTCCGCTTCGGTCACGACGGCCGGTGGTACGGCTACGAGTCCGACCCCGGAGAGGACGAATGGTGGCCCAGGGCCGCGCCGGACGTCGACCCGGTGGGCGCACTCCTGGAACTCAGCGGCGGCTGACGACCCCGGCCGCCGGTGGGGCGCCGGGCAGTCAGCTGTTCAGGAAGATCAGCAGACCGATCAGCAGCACGGCGACGACGGGCAGCATGATCAGCCGTGCCTTGCGGAACGACTCGTCGTCCTGCTGCGCGAGCCCTCGGGCGGCGCCGTGGACGGACGCCAGGTGCTCCCCGGCCATGTCGATGAGCCGCCTGGTCGTCAGGAGCGACGGCGACCAGTCGCAGTGCGTGCAGACGAGGAAGTCACGGTACGGGTCGTACCTGAAGTCCCGCTCGATGTTGACCGTGAAGACCTCCCCCTGCTCGGTCGTGGCGGTGAAGTGACGTACGGGCGTACCCATCCGGCTTGCTCCCTGCTGGTCGACGTCCGGTGCCCCCGCACCCGGCCGCGGAACAGTACCCGACGGCTCAGGCGCCGGGTCGGGCGGGCAGCACGGCGTCCCCGACGGCGGCGGCGAAACCGGGCGGGAGCGGATCGCTCCGCAACGGGGCCCGCTTCCGGGCGGCCCCGCCAACCAGGACGGGCGACAGCATCGGGTCGACGCCCGGGGCGAGCTCGCCGCGCGGCGGCTCTTGTGAACACCGGCCGGGATCGGAAGTCGGCCGGCCGCGTCTCCGGGTTCAGAAGTCGGCCGTCGTGCGCTCCTCCAGCCGTGCCACGGAGTCCTGGGCGTAGGCCTTCTCGTAGGCGTTGCGGATCCGCTCGATCTGCGGACCGCGCACCCGGGCCTCGGACGCCGGGTAGAGCAGGGTCAGTTCGTAACTGCGCTCCCGCTCGATGACCCCGTTGGAGTCCCGCCACTGCCCCCGGCCGTCCTGGATGGTCAGCCCGTCGGGGAAGCGCGGGGTGACTTCGGCGTCGATGAAGTCCAGGAACTGCCGATCGGTCACGTCCGGCCCGCCGTCGGGGCGTTCGGTGCCGAACAACAGTCGCGTCTCGACGTAGTCCTTGCCTCGCGCGCCTGCCGCCGGCCGGACGTCGGCTGGGGAGCCGGCGCCCAGCGTGGCGTATGCGACAGGTGTGCCGACACCCAGGACTCCGAGGCAGACCGTGGCCGCGGCGAGCGCGGCGCGGTGCCGCGGGCGGTGACGTACCTCGGGGGAGCCCGGGACGGCCGGGCTCCGCGAACCGGTGGAGCGGGGGAGACGGGACATGGGTGACCTTCGTGCCGGATGCGGGGGAGGGGCGCGAATGCGCGGGGCTCACTGTGGCAAGCCGCGGACGCCGCGCCGCGGCGGCACAGGGCCGTCGCGCGGAAACCACCCGAACGGGCGGGCGTCGCCCACCGGCGTACCCGACCGGGCGGATACCTCAGGTGCGGCAAAAACGGCTGGTGCGGGGGGTGTTGCTCTTGCTAGCTTCCTGGACGTGGCGAAACTCAATCAGATCATCGCAGTGGAGAAGGGCGTCAAGTCCAAGGCTCACCAGGACCTGACGGCGGCGCATCACGGCCTCCAGAAGACCGGGCTGCTGGCCGGGATCTCCCGGACCTATCAGCCCAAGGACGAGGAGGGCGAGCAGTTGCCGCCCGAGTCGACCCTGGTGCAGATCAAGGCCGAGGACGTGCTGCGGGAGACCGCGTCGACCCTGACCCGTCTCTTCGACGTGACCGCCACGAAGGACTGGGCGAACTGCGCGGCCCGCGCCGACGTCTCGGTCGACGGACGAGTCCTGGTGAGCGGTGTGCCGGTGTCGTATCTGCTCTTCCTGGAGAAGCAGCTCACGGACATCAACACCTTCGTCCGCAAGCTGCCGGTGCTCGACGCCTCCGAGGCCTGGAGCCAGGACCCGTCCACGGACTCATGGAAGACCGAGCCCGTGCGGACCCTGCGGACGAAGAAGGTGCCCCGCAACCACGTGAAGGCGGAGGCCACCGAGAAGCACCCGGCTCAGGTGGAGGTCTACTACGAGGACATCCCGATCGGTTACTGGACGACGGTGAAGTTCTCCGGGGCGCTGCCCGCGCGGCGGATCAACGAACTGCTCGACCGGGTGGAGAAGCTCCAGCAGGCCGTCAAGTTCGCCCGCGAGGAGGCCAACGGCGTGGACGTCACGGACCAGCGAGTGGGTGATGCGGTCTTCGGTTACCTCTTCGGGTGACCGACCATGGAATCCCCGGCGGCCGTCGAAGCCGCCGGGGTGCGCGAGGAGCGCAAAGCTGAAACTGAAGTTTGTCGTGACGACGCGGTTCAAGTGGAGGTTCGAGTCCTCCCCCCGGCACTTCCGCACTTCCCGTACGGATACGGGCCGGGGTGGCCCAAATGGCAGAGGCGACCGCGATCAATCTCAGACTCTTGCTCCAGACTCAGCATGCGCCGCCTATCGCCGGATCAACCGGGCCCGTGCCCGTGTGCGTCGAGATGCCGGTTCGACTCCGGCCCGCGGAGCTTCGGTCCGCGGTCGTCTAAAGGCAGGACGCGGCGACATAAGACTGACACGGACCCTTAAACGTGCCGGCGTGTCGTACAGGTGGCAATCACAGGGCTCGGGGGCCGGCTACGCCCCCGGGCCCGCTCCCGTTTCCGAGGCCCGCGTGTCATCCCGCCGGGCGCAACGACACCCCGCGCCCGGCGAAGAAGGGCTCGAAGCCGGCCAGCGGCAGCTCCGCCGCCCGGGTCGCGGCCGTCGTGCCGGACGGGTTGTGGAAGTGCACACCCGTGCCGTCGGACGTGCGGGACGTCACGAGCACCAGGTGGCCGCCGCGTCCCGGTGCGGGCTTCTGCGGGTGGCGGATCGCGTAGTGCACGGACGCCATGACGAACCGGCCCTCGTCCAGCAGGTCCAGGATCTCGGTCGGTGCGAGGTGCCGGTGGACCGTGGCGTCCAGGCCGTGTGTCTCCCGTGCGTATGCGGCGAAGGGCGCGTACACCAGGCCCCGGATCGCGCCGTCGCCGTCCTGCGTGTAGGCCCCGTACCCCAGCGCGCCGTCCCGCAGCGCGAAGAGTGAGGGGGCGTCGGCGCCGAGCGCCATGCGCAGGCAGGTCATCCCGCACAGATGGCCTGCCCAGCGCGCGTACTCCGCCGGCGAGTTCGCGCCGGAGTCCGCCCAGGCGGGATCGGACGCGGGGTCGAGCCCGCCCTCGACGATCGGCCCGACGAGCTCGAACGAGGCGAACTGGGTGTGCACGGGGACCTGGCAGGCAGGACAGCTCACGATCGGTATCCGTTCGTCGCCGACAAGGTCACTGCCGGTAGCCGCTCAGGAAGCGGCCGATGCGGCTGATCGCCGCGTCCAGATCGTCAGCGTACGGGAGGGTCAGGATGCGGAAGTGGTCGGGCCGCGGCCAGTTGAAGCCCGTGCCCTGCACGACCTGGATCTTCTCGCGCAGCAGCAGGTCCAGGACGAACTTCTCGTCGTCGACGATCGGATGCACCTTCGGGTCGATGCGCGGGAAGGCGTACAGCGCGCCCTTCGGCTTCACGCAAGACACCCCGGGGATCTCGTTCAGCTTCTCCCAGGCGCGGTTGCGCTGCTCGTGCAGCCTGCCTCCGGGGACCACCAGTTCCCGGATCGACTGGCGGCCGCCGAGTGCGGCCTGGATCGCGTACTGCGCCGGGGCGTTGGGACACAGACGCATGGAGGCGAGCATGGTCAGCCCCTCGAGGTAGCTGCGGGCGTGCTGCTTGGGACCCGACACCACCATCCAGCCCGAGCGGAACCCGGCGACGCGGTACGTCTTCGAGAGACCGCTGAAGGTGAGGCACACCAGGTCGGGGGCGAGGGCCGCCACGCTGTGGTGCACGGCGTCGTCGTACAGGATCTGGTCGTAGATCTCGTCCGCGAACACCATCAGTCCGTGCCGGCGGGCCAGGTCGAGGATGCCTTCCAGTACTTCGCGGGGGTAGACGGCACCGGTCGGGTTGTTCGGATTGATGATCACGACGGCCCTCGTACGGTCGGTGATCTTCGAGGCCATGTCGGCGAGGTCGGGGTTCCAGTCCGAGGCCTCGTCACACACGTAGTGCACGGCCTTCCCGCCGGCCAGCGTCGTCACCGCGGTCCACAGCGGATAGTCGGGGGAAGGGATGAGCACCTCGTCGCCGTCCTCCAGAAGCCCCTGCACCGCCATGGAGATCAGCTCGGACACGCCGTTGCCGAGAAAGACGTCGTCGACGCCGATCTCGCTGAGCCCCATCGCCTGGTAGCGCTGCGCCACGGCCCGGCGGGCGGACAGGATGCCGCGTGAATCCGTGTAGCCGTGGGCCTGCGGGAGCATCCGGATCATGTCCTGGACGATCTCCTCCGGCGCTTCGAAGCCGAACAGCGCCGGATTGCCCGTGTTGAGCCGCAGCACGCTGTGGCCCGCCTCCTCCAGGGCGTTGGCGTGCTCGATGACCGGGCCCCGGATCTCGTAGCAGACCTCGTTGAGCTTGCTGGACTGGCGGAATTCCATGCGGTGCCTCCCCGACCCGATTGCGATACTTGGTTTTACCAAGCTTGGGCTTGGAAAGTCCAACAACATGTCTAGACTGCGTCGCATGCCACGTCAGCAACAGCCCGCAACCCGCCCGGTCCGCCGACGGAGTTACGACCAGTTCTGTGCCGGTGCCCGGGCGCTCGACGCGGTCGGTGACCGGTGGACCCTGCTGATCGTCCGTGAACTGCTGGCCGGTCCCCGCCGCTACACCGATCTGCACGCCGACCTTCCCGGAGTCAGCACGGATGTTCTCGCCTCCCGGCTCAGGGACATGGAACAGGGTGGGCTCGTCACCCGTCGCAGGCTGCCGCCGCCCGCCGCCGCCTCGGTGTACGAACTGACCGAGCGCGGGCATGGGCTGCTGCCCGTCCTCGCCGCGCTCGCCGAGTGGGGGGCGCCGGCACTCGTGGAGCGGCGGCCCACGGACGCGGTCCGGGCGCACTGGTTCGCCCTTCCGCTGCTGCGCGCGCTGGACGGATCCGCCGGTGCGGCCGCGGGCGGGGTGGTCGATGTGCACCTGGACGAGGGCGAGTTCCATGTGCGTACGGGGAGGCCGGCGCCGGGTGAACCGGTCTACGGGGACGGGCCCGCCACGCGCGCCGATGCGCGCATCGTCCTCGATGCCGAGCTGTGTCTCGCGCTGGGGCGGGGGGAGCTGACGTTCGCCGAAGCGGTGGAGGCCGGACGGATCGAGGTCTCGGGCGAGGGGCCGCTGGCGGTGGAGCTGCGCGGCGCGTGACGGACGCAGTGGCGTGATTCGTGCGGTCAACTTCTGGGTAGTGTCGGGGCATTTGGGATGTCCGGGACACCGAACTGAAGGGGGTTGTCCGTGAGAACGGCAGAACAACTGGAGCGACAGGCACGGCAGGGGCGGCGGTGGCAGCCGGGGCGGCTGGGCAAGGGCCTCGTCATAGCGGGCTGCGTGGCCGCGCTCGGCTTCGTACCGGCGGCGGCCGTCGCCACCCCCGGCAGCGGGGTGAGCGGCACCGTGGTCGCTGTGGGCACCTCGGTGGGCAAGCTGAAGGTGAAGGCGCCGAAGGGGCGTACCGACGTCACCTTCCGGACGATCACCGTTGAGCCGGGCGGTTCCACCGGCTGGCACACCCACCGCGGCCAGCTCATCGTCGTCGTCAAGTCCGGGACGCTGACCCGCACCCTGGACGACTGCACGGTCGAGGCGACCCCGGCGGGCACGTCCTTCATCGAGCCGTCCGGGGCGAAGCACCGTCATGTCGGACGCAACCTGGGCACCGAGCCCGTGGTCCTCTGGGTGACCTATCTGCTGCCGGAGGGCAGTCCGCTCTCCGACGACGCCGATGCGGTGGACTGCGGCACGGAGAAGTGATGCGAGGCACCCGCTCTCTGGCGCCCCGGCCGGCCACCGAGCCGCCGGGCGCCGACCGTCAGCGGGCGAGTGTCTCCCCGTACGCGCCGAGGCCGGCGCTGACCAGGCCGTCGCGGAAGGTCAGCACCTCGTACACCCGGCCCCCGATCTGATTGCGGTAGTCGATCACCAGCGTGTCGACGCTCACCCGTACGTCCATCACCTCGAACTCGAGGTCGGGAATGAGCTCGAGACCGCGCGCCCAGTACGCGCGCAGCCCGGCCTTGCCGCGGACCGTGCCCGAGGCGTCGCCGGTGAACCGCGCGATCATGGGAGAGCTGAACGTCACGTCCTCGTGATAGTGCGCCAGGATGCGTTCCAGGTCGTGGGAGTTCCAGGCGGCCTGCCAGTCGGCGGCGAACGTGCGGGCGAATGCGAGATCCATAGGCAGGACGGTAGTGGACCGGACCGGGCAGAACCGGCGCGGGCCGCGGATTTTCGGCATCGGGGGCACGATGGGCACGTGCGATTCGAAGCGATCACCTGGGAACGGCTGGCGGACGGGCTTGCCGCGCACGCCGATGCGCTGAAGCCGGCCGACGGCGGGCCCTGGCTCAAGATCGCCGTCGACGGCGCCCCGGCCGCCCGCACCGGCGAACTGGCCGAGTCCGTCGCCCAGGGGCTGCGGCTGCTCGGCCGCGCTGTACTCCCGGTCTCGACCGACGGGTTCCTGCGTCCGGCCTCTCTGCGCTACGAGTACGGCAGGCGGGACCCCGACTCCTACTACGGCAGCTGGTTCGACACCGGGGCCCTGTGGCGGGAGGTGTTCGGCCCGCTGGAGCCCAGTGGCAGCGGGCGGGTGCTGCCCGACCTGTGGGATCCCGCGACGGACCGGGCCACGCGGAGCCCGTACCGGCACCTGCCGGAGGGCGGAGTGCTGGTCCTGCACGGGCCGTTGCTGCTGGGACACTGGTTCCCCTTCGATCTGAGCGTGCACCTGCGGCTGTCGCCGGGCGCGCTCCGGCGGCGCACGGAGGAGGGCGAGCAGTGGACGCTGCCCGCCTTCGCGCGGTACGAGGACGAGGTGGCGCCCGCCGAGAGCGCGGACGCGGTCGTCAGGGCCGATGACCCGCACCATCCCGCCTGGACCGGACTGCGGCAGGGCGGGTAGTCAGTCCCGCGCCCGGCCTTGTCCGGCGGGCAGCGGCGGCCGCCCGCCCACCGTCGTGACGGCCTCCGCCCCCGCCCGGCACCCCGCGGCGGCGGCCGCCGCATCGTCGGCGCCCGCCAGCCGGGCCGCGAGAAAGCCCCCGGTGAACGCGTCGCCCGCCCCGGTGGAGTCCACGGCTGCGGGCACCTGCCCGGCCGGCACACGGGCGGTCACGGCCCCCGCGGTGGCCAGCAGACAGCCGCCCTCGCCCAGGGTGACCACGACCTGACGGACCAGCAGGCTCAGCTTGGCGGCGGCGTCCGCCGGTTCGGGGAGCCCGGTGAGCAGCCGGGCCTCGTCGGCGTTGGGCAGCAGGAGATCCGCGCCCTCGGCCAGGGCGAGGAAGCGGTCGACCCCGTGGTGGGCGAGGAAACCGGCCGACGCCGGGTCGATGCTCACCGGAATGCCGCGCCGCCCCGCCTCCCGCAGGGCGAGCAGGGCCGTCGCACGACTGGTCGCCGCGAAGAGGAGGTACCCGGACAGGTGGAGATGGGCGATGCCGTCGAGCATCGAAGGTGACCAGTCGTCGGGGGAGAGCCTGAGTACCGCTCCGCTGTCGGTGAGGAAGGTGCGCTCCGCGGACGGGTCCACCAGTGCGACGACCGTGCCGGTCGGCGCCGCGTCGTCCACGGCCAGCAGTGCGCGCACTCCCGCGCGCCGCAGGAGGTCCTGGTGCCAGTCGGCGGAGTCGGCGCCGACGCGGGCCACCAGCCGTACGTCCCGGATTCCTGAACGTACGGCCCAGCAGGCCACGTTGGCCCCCGCGCCGCCGGCCCGCGTCCGGATCCTGGCCGTCGTGTCCGTGCCGTGGACCAGCGCCGAACCGTGCCGCGCCACCACGTCCGTGACCACGTCCCCGACGACGAGAAGGCCGCCGGTCACCGGGCGGCCCAGGCCGTGGCGATCCGTGCCGCGAGCGCCACATTGCCGCGGACCGCCGCCAGGTTGGCCTCCAGCGACGCCCCCTTGGTGCCCCGCATCAGATGAGCGAGCAGAAAGGGCGTGACCGCCTGTCCCGCGATGCCGCGCTCGCGGCACGCGTCCAGCGCCTCGGCCAGCACCCGGTCGTGCAGGACGGGATCCAGCTGCTCGTCCTGCGGTACGGGGTTGGCCACGATCAGCGCGGCCTCCGGGCCGCCGAGCATGTCCTGTGCCCCCATCACGTCCGCCACCTCTTCGGGCGTCCGCGCGGTCCAGTCGACCGGCTCGCCCGAACTGCTCAGATAGAAGCCGGGGAACCGGTCGGTGCCGTAACCGAGCACCCCCACCCCGAGGGTCTCCAGTCGCTGCAGCGTCGCCGGCACGTCCAGGATCGACTTCACTCCCGCGCAGACCACGGTGATGCCCGTCCGCGCCAGCAGTCGCAGATCCGCGGACTCGTCCTGTGTCTCCGTCCAGCCCCGGTGCACGCCCCCGAGCCCGCCGGTCGCGAAGACGCGCAGGCCCGCCCGTGCGGCGAGGAACGCGGTCGCCGAGACCGTCGTCGCACCGCTCGCCCCCGTGGCCAGGGCCGGTGCGAGGTCCCGATGCCCCAGCTTGCGCATCGCGGGGTCCTCGGCGACCCGTTCCAACTGGACCTTGTCCAGGCCGACCCGGGCGCTGCCGTCCAGCACGGCGACCGTGGCGGGTACGGCACCGGCGGACCGCACGATCTCCTCCAGCTCCTCGGCGACGCGAAGATTGCGCGGGCGGGGCAGCCCATGGGCGATGATCGTCGACTCCAGGGCGACGACGGGCCGGTGCGCGGCGAGGGCGTCTCGCACCTCGGCGGAGAGAACCGGAACGCGGGGGGTGGTGCCGGACGACTCAGTCTGTGACATGTTCACATCCCTGTCGCGGACGGCATGCGCTCAAACGTGGACCCCTCCGGGCGGCCGGAAGTCGTTGACCGGTGCACCGGCAGCGATCTCTCATCCCGTCCTGGTGGCGAGAGGTCCGAGAGCGGTGGCTAAGGTGACCGGCCATGACCACATTTGATCAAGCTCCTGCCTCGTTCGCCGTGCACATCCCGGACGCCGTGCTCGAACCGGAACCCCTCGAGCCCGGGCAGATCGTGTCGGGTGACCCCGAGGTCAGCGGCAAGGTGCTGTGGGAGTCGCCGGACGGCAAGCAGCTGCGCGGGATCTGGCAGATCACGCCCGGAGTGGTCACGGACACCGAGGCCGACGAGCTGTTCGTGGTGGTCAGCGGGCGAGCGACCGTGGCGGTCGAGGGCGGCGCCACGCTGGAGATCGGGCCCGGTGACGCCTGCGTGCTGCGCGAGGGCGACCGTACGACGTGGACCGTGCACGAGACGCTGCGCAAGGCGTACCACATCAGCCTCTGACCAGCCTTGGGCCCGGGGCCCATGTCCGTCGTCGGACTCCCCTCTGCCGCGTGACGCCCGGCACACATTCGCGGCGGTGCCGAAATGCCCTGGGGGGCCCGGCCCCGGGCCCCCCGGTCTCAGGCCGTGGCGCGGCGGGCGAGGGACCGGCGCAGTGCGAGCGCCGCCATGGGCAGCAGCAGGCACGCTCCGGTCAGGTTCAGCCAGCCGTAGCCGGCCTGGGAGACGATCACGCCGGCGACCGCGCCGCCGATGCCCGCCGATGCGTTCATGGTGAGGTCCGACAGGCCCTGTACAGCGGCCCGCGCCTCCTGCGGTACGGAGTCGGTCAGCAGCGCCGAACCCGCGACCAGGCCCGCGGACCAGCCGAGACCGAGGACGAACAGGCCCGCCGCGGTCCTGCCGTGGGCGGCGCCCGCGGTGCCTGCCAGCAGAGCGGCGAGGGCGAGCAGTCCGGCCGCCAGCCCGATGACGGTGAGGCGGCCGAAGCGGTCGGACAACCAGCCCATCACCGGCGAGAACGCGTACATCCCGGCGATGTGGCCACTGATCACCAGGCCGATCAGCTGGAGATCCGCGCCGTGGTGACCGAGGTCGACCGGTGTCATCACCATGATCGAGACCATCGCGGTGTGCGAGACGGTCACGGTCACCAGGGCGAGCCGGGCCATGGGCGACGCCCGTACGGCCGCGACGCCCGCGCGCAGTGAACGGCCCCCGCCCGACCGGCTCTCCTGCGGGGCCAGGGCGCGTGCGGTGAGGAGGGGGTCGGGCCGCAGCAGCACCGCGACCACGACGGCGGCGAGCAGGAAGATGCCGGCCGCCCAGAGGAACGGGCCGGCTGTCTCCGGGACGGCGGTGCCCCGGAAGACCCGGCCTGCCGGCGCGGCGATGTTGGGCCCGAGCACCGAGCCGATGGTGGTGGCCCAGATGACGGTCGAGATAGCCCGGCCGCGCCGGTCGGGCTCGGCCAGGTCGGCGGCGGCGAACCTGGCCTGCAGATTGGCCGAGGACCCCGCACCGAACCCGGCCATGCCGAGCAGCAGCAGCGGGAAGCTCTCCACCATGGTCGCCAGCACCACGAGACCCGCGCCGAGCGCGCCGATCAGATACGCCAGGACGAGGCCGGGGCGACGGCCGCGCGAGGTCATCAGCGCGGCCAGCGGCAGCGACAGCAGCGCTGTGCCGGTTACCGACGCGGTGGGCGCGAGGCCCGACAGCGCCTCGGAGCCGCTGACGCGTGTCGCCAGCACGGGGGCCAGGGCGATGCCGATGGGCACGCCGAGGCCGCCGAGTATCTGGCTGACGATGAGCACGGCGGACGTCCTGCGCCGGAGCCCGGGCAGATCGGCCTCGGTGACGCCTCCGGCGGGACTCGGTTCGCCGGGGGTGTCGGGGGCGTCGAGGGTGTTCGTCACCGACGCAGTGTGCCAGGCGGTACGCCAGGTCCGGACCCCGCAGGGTCCCCGGCTCAGAACAACGGCTGCGGCAGCACACCCTCCAGGGCCAGCAGCTGCCGCTTGGTCTCCAGACCGCCACCGAAGCCGCCGAGCCCCCCGTCGCTCTCCACGACCCGGTGGCAGGGCACCACCACGGGCAGCGGGTTGGACCCCATCGCGGCGCCGACCGCCTGAGCCGCTCCGGGCTGACCCACCCGGTCGGCGAGGTCCCCGTACCCGGCGACCGCGCCGTACGGCACGCCCGCCGCCAGCTCGCGCAGCACCTGGCGGTTGAAGCCGCTGGTCAGGGACCAGTCCAGGTCGAGCGAGAATTCCCGCAGCGTGCCCGCGAAGTACGCCGCGAGCTGGCGTATCGGCTCGGCGAGCCGGGCGGAGCCCGGTGACTCCACGGGTTCGGCGCCCAGTCGCGTGCGCAGCCGGTCCAGCACCTTGTCGCGGACCTCCGGCCGGGCGTGGAAGACCACGGTCACCAGGCCGGAGCCGGTCGCGGCCAGCAGGAGAGGGCCGATGTCACTGTCGATCACGGCCCACTCGACAACCCCGTCGCTGTTCATGGGAACCACCGTACGGCCGCCCACTGACAACGGACGGTGGGCTGCCGTACGGCTGTGCTCCCGGTGGGCCCGAGAGGTCAGCCGGTGGCCTCACGCACGACATCGGGGGTGTTGGTGATGATGCCGTCCACGCCGTAGCCGGCCACCCGGAGCGCGTGCTCCGCGTCGTTGACCGTCCAGGTGCTGACCCGGAGCCGCTTGTCGTGGGGGCCCTTCAGCGCGTGCACCGCCGCCACGTACTCGCCCGAGACCGAGGTGTACGCCGGGTTGATCTGGTCGGTGAACTCCGCGTACGAGGGCAGATCGGCGACGGCCGGGGTGCCGAGGAAGCCCGTGATGACGTCCGGGCGCTGTTCGTGCACCGTGCGCACGCTGTCGGCGCCGAAGCTCTGGATCACCAGGCGGCCGCGGACGTGCTCGCGGTCGAGCCACCCCTCCTGACGAAGGACCCGCAGGGTCGCCCGCTCGATTCCGGGATAGGTCTCGGGGCTCTTGATCTCCAGGAGCAGGTTCTGTCCGTTGCGCCCGATCCGGTGCAGATACTGCTGGAGGGTGGGCACCCGGGCCCCGGCGTACTGCGGACCGAACCAGCTGCCCGCGTCCAGCCGGGCGATCTCGGAGGCCGTGAAGTCCTTGACCGCCCACGGTGCGCGGCCGGGGAAGACCTCCTCGGCGTCCGTGGTCCGCTTCAGACCGGTGTCGTGGATGACGACCAGGACCCCGTCCCGGGTCAGCTGGACGTCGTTCTCCACCCAGTCGATGCCCAGATCGTCGGCCCTGTCCACGGCCGCCAGAGTGTTCTCCGGCGCGTACGCGGACGCCCCCCGGTGGGCGATGACGACCGGGTCACCCGTGCGGCCCCGGGCCACGTCGCCCGCCGTCCGTACCCCGGTACCGGCGGCGACGGTGTGGGCCACCGCCGCGGGGCCGGCCGACGCGGCGTCCCGGCCCGGTGCATCGGCGGTCGTACCCGACATCAGCAACGTGCCGACGCCCAGCAGGGCGGCGACGGCGACGGAGGCGGTTGCGGTGCTCGCGTACACGTGGACTCCTTGCGTCAGAGTTGCGGACGGCCCGAGGGTCCCAGCCGCCCCCGAACGGGGAGCAGGTGAAGGATGGCCACGACGTGAACGCACGCCGGGGACCGGGTCACGGGCCGCTGCCCCAGTCGATAAAATGCAGCTCTTCTGTTTGTCTGCCGGGCCTTGCGCCTTAGGGTCATCCGCACCCGGGCTTCTGCGAAGGGCGTACGAGCATGCAGGGCACAATCGACGGTTTCGGCTACGGGGCGGTCACTCCCGTGGCCGCTTTCCTCATGGCCTGTCTCGGTGCGGCCCTGGGCCTGCGCTGCACCGCCCGGTCGTTGCGCACCGAGCGCTCCTTCAAGGCCGGCTGGCTGGCTCTGGGCGCGACCTCCATAGGCTCGGGCATCTGGACGATGCACTTCATCGCGATGGTGGGTTTCACCGTCGAGGAGGTGCCGATCGGCTACGACAGGCCGATCACCTTCGCCAGTCTCGCCGTCGCGATCGTCATGGTCGGTATCGGAATCTTCCTGGTCGGGTACCGCGGCGCCACCCGCATGGCGCTGGTGACGGGAGGAACGATCACCGGGCTCGGCGTGGCCTCCATGCATTACCTCGGCATGGCCGGTATGCGACTTGATGGGCAGTTCGAGTACGACACGATCACCGTGTCCCTCTCCGTCGTCATCGCCGTGGTGGCCTCGACCGCCGCACTCTGGGCCGCGGTCTCCATTCACGGCTTCCTGCCCAGCCTCGGCGCCAGCATCGTGATGGGTGTCGCGGTCAGTGGCATGCACTACACCGGCATGGCGGCCCTCAGGGTCCATCTCCACCCCTCCGCCCCCACCGGAGGCGCCTCCGGTTCCGGCGACAGCGCGACCGCTCTGCTCGTCCCGATGCTGATCGGCCCGGCCTGCTTCCTGCTGCTGGCCGCCGTCGTGGTGATGTTCGACCCCCTGGTGGTCATGGGAACCCCCGACTGGGACGACCCCGAGACCACCCGCGGGGCCCGGAGGCCCGGGGTCCCGGCCCAGCGCCAGGTGCCGCGGTTCGGTACGCACGCCGACCCGGCCTCGTTCCACTCGCAGCAGCGCCAGGACTCCGCCCAGCCCCACGACTGGTGACCGGAGGCCGCCGCGGGCGCTGACCCGGCCCCGTTGTCAGTGGGGGGTCGTACGGTGGTTGCATGCGGCCCGTTTCGAAGATCGAACGTTCGGTGGCGCCTTTCGAGGTCGTCAGTCCCTACCAGCCCAGTGGCGACCAGCCCGCGGCCATCGCGGAGCTGGAGCGGCGCGTCAGGGCAGGTGAGAAGGATGTCGTGCTCCTCGGCGCGACCGGCACCGGTAAATCGGCGACCACCGCCTGGATGATCGAGAAGCTCCAGCGCCCCACCCTGGTCATGGCGCCGAACAAGACACTCGCCGCCCAGCTGGCCAACGAGTTCCGCGAGCTCCTGCCGAACAACGCCGTCGAGTACTTCGTCTCGTACTACGACTACTACCAGCCCGAGGCGTACGTCCCGCAGTCGGACACCTACATCGAGAAGGACTCCTCGATCAACGAGGAGGTCGAGCGGCTCCGCCACTCCGCCACGAATTCGCTGCTCACCCGGCGCGACGTCGTCGTGGTCGCCTCCGTGTCCTGCATCTACGGCCTCGGCACCCCCCAGGAGTACGTGGACCGCATGGTCCAGCTCAAGGTGGGTGACGAGTTCGACCGCGACCAGCTGCTGCGCCGCTTCGTCGAGATGCAGTACACCCGCAACGACCTGGCGTTCACCCGGGGCACCTTCCGGGTGCGGGGCGACACCATCGAGATCTTCCCGGTCTACGAGGAGCTCGCCGTCCGCATCGAGATGTTCGGTGACGAGATCGAGGCCCTCTCCACGCTCCACCCGCTCACCGGCGAGATCATCAGCGAGGACCGATCGCTCCACGTCTTCCCCGCCAGCCACTACGTCGCGGGCCCCGAGCGCATGGAGAGGGCGGTCGGCCGCATCGAGCGGGAGCTGGAGCAGCGCCTCGCCGAGCTGGAGAAGCAGGGCAAGATGCTGGAGGCTCAGCGGCTGCGGATGCGTACGACGTACGACATCGAGATGCTCCGCCAGATCGGCACCTGCTCCGGCGTCGAGAACTACTCGATGCACTTCGACGACCGCGACCCCGGCACCGCCCCCCACACCCTCCTCGACTACTTCCCCGAGGACTTCCTCCTCGTTCTCGACGAGTCGCACGTCACCGTCCCGCAGATCGGCGCGATGTACGAGGGCGACGCCTCCCGCAAGCGGACCCTCGTCGACCACGGATTCCGTCTGCCCTCGGCCCTGGACAACCGCCCGCTGAAGTGGGAGGAGTTCCTGGGACGGATCAACCAGACGGTCTACCTCTCCGCCACCCCCGGCAAGTACGAACTCTCCCGGGGCGACGGCTTCGTGGAGCAGATCATCCGGCCCACCGGTCTCGTCGACCCGGAGATCGTCGTCAAGCCCACCGAGGGGCAGATCGACGACCTGGTGCACGAGATCCGCAAGCGCACCGAGAAGGACGAGCGGGTGCTGGTCACCACCCTCACCAAGAAGATGTCGGAGGACCTCACCGACTACTTCCTGGAGCTGGGCATCCAGGTCCGCTACCTGCACAGTGACGTCGACACCCTGCGCCGTATCGAACTGCTGCGGGAACTGCGCTCCGGCGAGTACGACGTCCTGGTCGGGATCAACCTCCTGCGTGAGGGACTCGACCTGCCCGAGGTGTCGCTCGTGGCCATCCTCGACGCCGACAAGCAGGGCTTCCTGCGCTCGGCGACCTCACTGATCCAGACCGTCGGGCGCGCGGCCCGTAACGTGTCGGGGCAGGTCCATATGTACGCGGACAAGGTCACACCGGCGATGGCGCAGGCCATCGACGAGACCAACCGCCGACGCGAGAAGCAGATCGCGTACAACACCGAGCGCGGACTCGACCCGCAGCCGCTGCGTAAGAAGATCAACGACATCGTCGCGACGATCGCCCGCGAGGAGATCGACACCGAGCAGCTGCTCGGCACCGGATACCGCCAGACCAAGGGGACCAAGGCGCCCGTGCCCACGCTGGGCATCAAGGCCGGTGCGGCCAAGGGGAAGGCCGGAGGGGGCGAGGCGGCGGTCACCGACCGCCCGGCCACCGAACTCGCCGGGATCATCGAGGAGATGACCGACCGGATGCGTGCGGCCGCCGCCGACCTGCAGTTCGAGGTGGCCGCACGACTGCGTGACGAGGTGGGGGAGTTGAAGAAGGAGTTGCGCCAGATGCGTGAGGCGGGCCTGGCCTGACCACGCCGCACCTGGTGTGTTGCAAGACCGACACAAAACGGCCCGCGAGGGCTGTGCCCGTGGTGTGAATGCGTAGGGTGCTGGAAAACCGCGCAAGGACGGTTGCGGGGACAGCGGAGAGGGGACAGCGCGTGACGGTCAATATGACCAAGGGTCAGGCCATCAGCCTGCAGAAGAGCGACGGGGGGACCCTGACCGCGGTACGGATGGGGCTCGGCTGGCAGGCGGCTCCGCGCCGCGGCCTGTTCGGCTCGCGCACCCGGGAGATCGACCTCGATGCCTCGGCGGTCCTGTTCGCCGACAAGCAGCCGGTCGACGTCGTGTTCTTCCGGCACCTCGTCAGTGACGACGGCTCGGTCAAGCACACCGGGGACAACCTGGTCGGCGGCGCCGGCTCGGGCGGCGACGACGAGGCGATCCTGGTCGACCTCCAGCGGGTGCCGGTCCACATCGACCAGATCGTCTTCACGGTGAACTCCTTCACCGGTCAGACGTTCCAGGAGGTGCAGAACGCCTTCTGCCGGATCGTGGACGAGACCAACGGCCAGGAGCTTGCCCGCTACACGCTGGACGGCGGCGGGCAGTACACCGCCCAGATCATGGCCAAGGTGAGCCGTGCGGGGAGCGGCTGGCAGATGACCGCCATCGGCACCCCGGCCAACGGCCGCACCTTCCAGGACCTCATGCCGGCGATCCTGCCGCACCTGTAGGCAGTACCGGGCCCACGGGTCCGCATCATGACGCGCAGCTCCCGGCGGCATCGGCCGCCGGGAGCTGCACCGCATCGCGGCACCGGTACGGCCCGGCGCCGCACGGGGCACGACACCGCATCGCGCAACAGCAGCAACTCGTCGAGGGGACAGGGCAATGACGGCCGAGCTGGTCCGGGGGCAGAACCACACATTGCCCCAGACCCGTCTGGAGATCCGGGTTTCGGCCGGCGCGCCCGTCGTGGCCGGTGCCACGCTCGGGGACGAGCACGGCAGGGTGCACGGCATCGAGTGGATAGCGCACCCCGGATCACCGCAGCTGCCGGGGCTGGAGGTGTCCCGGCAGGCCGCGGCCGAGCACCGGCTCGCGGTCGACCTCGCCGCGCTGCCCGTGGAGGTGCACCGGGTCACGGTGCTGTTGGCACTGCCGCTGGAAGCGGGCGGACCGAACCGGTTCGGGGCCGTCGCCTCGCCCTTCGTCGCCGTCACCGGACTCGACGGCGCGGAGATCGCCACCTTCACCCTGACCGGTCTGGACACCGAGTCCGCGGTCGCCGCCCTGGAGCTCTATCGCAGGCAGGGGGCCTGGAAGGTCCGCGCGGTCGGCCAGGGCTACGCCGGCGGTCTCGCCGCGATGCTCGCCGACCTGGGGGTCGCCGAGGCGCCCGAGCTGGCCAGGTCGATCCAGGCAGCGGTCGCCCGCGGGCTGGCCCGATCGGTGGCCCCGCCCCCGCCCCGCACCCCGGAGGGCGGCCGGGTCAGACACGCGGGAGGCCCCGTTTCGCCCCAGGCGGCCCCGCAGCCCGAGCCCCTGGACGAGCCCTCCTCGCCGTCCCCCGCCATCACCCCGGTCGCGCCCGCCCCGCCCTCCGCGGGGGGCCCCATCAACTATGCGCACCCTCGCCGCGAGGCGACCGCGCCCCCGCCGCCTCCGCCCGCGGCGCCCCCGGCCGAGCCCGGCCGCCCCGCGACCCCCGTGGCCGGGGACGCGACCGGCTGGTCCATGGATGAGCGCCTCTACAACCAGGTCTGGGGCATGTTCGAGGACCTGGCCCGGGCGACCGCCGCGTACCGCAGTGCCGTCGACTTCGCCGAATCCCGGATGGACCAGGAGCTGGAGCGGACCCTGTCCGATCCGCGCAGCCGGATCGGCGGCGCGGGTGACCGGGCCCGGGAGGAGGCCCGGGCCAAGCGCGACGAGCTGACCGGCAGGGCCCGCGAGGCCCTGGACCGCGACCTCGCCCAGCTCGCCGCCGAGGCCGCCGTGGTGGAGCCCGCGCTCCCCGCCGCCTACGCGGGCTGGGACAACCCCGTCTGGCACGCCTACCGCGTCCCGATGGAGATCCCCATGGCGCTGCGCATCGGGGACCTCCATCTGCCGGAGAGCACCGGGCTGAGCATCCCACTGCTGGTACGGCTGCCGCTGGAGCGTGGCATGTGGATCGACAGCGGGCGTACGGCGTCCGAGGCCGCTGCCCTGACCGATTCGGACCAGCTGCGCCGGCTGGCCATGGAGAGCGCCGTCCTGCATGCGGCACGGATGCTCGCCGTCTACCCGCCGAACGAGTTCTCGGTCCACGTCATCGACCCGGCAGGCTCCGGTGCCGCGGCCCTGGCCCCGCTGGTCGGTGCCGGGGTGCTCGCGAGCCCGCCCGCCTCCGGGCCCGGGGGAGTGACCTCGGTCCTCGCCCAGCTGACCCGGCGGGTGGACCTCGTGCAGATGGCGATCAGGGCCGGAGCCGCCGACTCACTGCCGCCCGACCTGGACCCGGCCGAGCAGCTGCTTATCGTCAACGACTTCCCGCACGGCTTCGACGACCGCGCCGTCACCCAACTGCGCTATCTCGCCGACGAGGGTCCCTCCGTCGGCGTGCATCTCATGATGGTCGCCGACCGGGAGGACGCCTCGGCGTACGGTCCGGTGCTCGATCCGCTGTGGCGGTCCCTGCTCCGTGTCACCCCGGTTGCCGACGACCATCTGGCCGACCCCTGGGTCGGTCACGCCTGGACGTACGAGCCGCCCAGGACCCCGTCGGGCAGCCGCGTCCTGGAGCAGGTGCTGGAGCGGGTGGCCGCCGCGCGTCGCACCGGACATCGCTGAGCCACCCACCCGGCCGAACGGCCGTACCCGCCACGACCTGGCCTTTTGGGGTCTCTTTACCCTCCTCTTTACCTTTCCTTGGTGTTCCCTGTACTGTTCTTTGGGCGGAGGGGAGTACTCCCGATCGCGGCGTGCCCGTCAGTACGGACTGTGACCGGTCCCGGGGCGCCGGCCCAGGCGCGCATCCCGTGCGCCCGGGTGGAAGAGACCTCCGGCAGCGACGACGCTGATCAGTAGCCGTAGCGAACTGCCGGAGGCGCAGTGGACGTTTCATGGACCCTCTGGGCGCTGACCATTCTTGGTCTGTGCGCCCTCATCGCCGTCGACTTCTTCATCGGGCGCAAGCCCCATGACGTGTCGACCAAGGAAGCCGGAATCTGGACGATCGTCTGGATCGTGCTGGCCGTACTCTTCGGGCTCGGGCTGCTCGCCTTCGGTGAGACCCAGGCCTCGGGCGAGTTCTTCGCCGGCTACATCACCGAGAAGTCGCTGAGCGTCGACAATCTCTTCGTCTTCGTGCTGATCATGGCGAAGTTCTCGGTGCCCTCCCACCTCCAGCAGCGGGTGCTGCTCGTCGGCGTGATGATCGCGCTGGTTCTCAGGGCGATCTTCATCGCCGCCGGTGCCGCGGTCATCGCCAACTTCTCGTGGGTCTTCTACATCTTCGGCGCGTTCCTGATCTACACCGCCTGGAAGCTCATCCAGGAGGCACGGGCCGACGAGGAGGAGGACGAGTTCGAGGAGAACCGCCTCCTGAAGACCATCGAGCGCCGCTTCGGCGTCGCCGACCGGTACCACGGCACCAAGCTCTTCATCCGCGTCAACGGCAAGCGCGTCCTGACCCCCCTGATGGTCGTCATGCTCGCCATCGGCACCACCGATGTGCTGTTCGCACTGGACTCCATCCCGGCGATCTTCGGCCTGACCCAGGACCCGTACATCGTGTTCACCGCCAACGCCTTCGCGCTGATGGGGCTGCGGCAGCTGTACTTCCTGATCGGCGGCCTGCTCAAGAAGCTGGTCCACCTCAGCTACGGGCTGTCGGTCATCCTCGGCTTCATCGGCGTCAAGCTGGTGCTGCACGCGCTGCACGAGTCCGGGGTGCACGTCCCCGAGATCTCCATCCCGGTCTCGCTCGGCGTCATCTGCGGGGTGCTGGTGATCACCACGATCACGAGCCTGATCGCCAACAAGAAGCAGGCCGATGCGGACGCCGCCGCGGAGGCGGGGAAAGCCGAGGGCCCCGCGGACAAGGGCGCCGGCGTAGACGCCTGAGCGGAGGCGGGGGGTGCGGGCACGCGGATCGCGAGCCCGCACCCCCCGCCGTCATCACCAGCCCCGTTCGCGCCACTCGGGCAGGTGCGGCCGCTCGTCGCCCAGGGTGGTGTCGTGTCCGTGCCCCGGGTAGACCCAGGTCTCGTCGGGCAGCGCGTCGAAGAGCTTGGTCTGCACGTCGTGCAGCAGGCTCACGAAGGCCTCGGGGTCCTTGAACGTGTTGCCGACCCCGCCCGGGAAGAGGCAGTCCCCGGTGAACAGGTGCGGAGCGCCGTGCGGGTCGTCGTAGACGAGCGCGATCGAGCCCGGGGTGTGGCCGGTCAGATGGCGGGCGGTCAGCGCGACCTGTCCGACCCGGACCGTGTCGCCGTCCGCGACCAGCACATCCGTCGGGACCGGGATCCCCTCGGCGTCGAACCGCCCGGCGTACGTGCGCGCGCCGGTGGCCGCGACCACCTCGCCCAGCGCCTGCCAGTGGTCGCCGTGCCGGTGCGTGGTGACGACCGAGGAGATCGAGTCGTCACCGATCAGCCGCAGCAGGGTCCCGGCCTCGTTCGCCGCGTCGATCAGGAGCTGCTCCCCGGTCGCTCGGCAACGCAGCAGATAGGCGTTGTTGTTCATCGGGCCGACGGCGACCTTGGAGATCATCAGATCCGTCAACTCGTGTACGTCCGCGCGTCCGCCGACCTTGACCGTTCCGCTGTACGTCATGCCTCTCAGCCTATAGCGGGGGCAGCGCGGGAAGGGCCCCGCCTTCGACGGTCAGGGCGGACCCGTCGCGCCGCCCGCTGAGCCAGCCGAGCAGGTCGGACGCGGTGCCGCGGACCGCGACGGGCCCGCCTTCCGCGCCGCCGCCCGTCGTCCAGGTCCGCCCCGTGCCGTCGGCCAGGTCCGTCGAGACGACCGCAGGGTGCTGACCGAAGCGCTCGGCCAGGAAATCGATCTCCCGTGCGGTGAACTCGTCCGGCAGGTCCTCCAGCTCGTAGCCCACCCCCAGGTCGACGTGGTGCAGCTCGACCTCGGCGCGGCGGCGGAAGGGGATCCGGGAGGCCGAGTCCGTCACGCCGTTGCGCAGCGTGACGACCCGCGACCGGTCGGCAGGGGCCGCGGCGGCGTCCATGAAGGCGGCAGCGCTCGTGGCCAGGTCGGCCAGCTGTTCCGCCTGCGGGCGCGGCGCGTCGCGCTCGATGTCGCGGTCGCGGGTTTCGCTGTCTGCGTACATGGGCCGGCCCCGGAGAACATTTACGAGCGCGTCGGCGTTACGTGAGAGGTGCGCGACGACATGACCCCGGCTCCAGCCCGGGAGGCGCGACGGTTCGGCGAGTGCCGCGTCGTCCAGTTTCGCGGTGGCGCTGAGCAGCCGGTCGGTCGCTTCCCGCAGTGCGGCCAGGTCGTGCGCATGATCAGTCATGGGGCCGAGCCTAGCCTCGCCACTCATTCGGGTGAAGGAGTCATCAGCCGTCCGTAAATCGAATGCGCGTGCTATACGCTCGGAGTCGAAAGCTTCGTACATCGCTGTGGCACCCCCCATACCCTGGGGCAGGGGCTCAGTTCCCCCGCTTCTCTCTAGAAAGGTGCGGACCGGCGTGGCCGACCGTCTCATCGTCCGTGGCGCTCGCGAGCACAACCTCAAGAACGTCTCGCTCGACCTCCCCCGCGACTCCCTCATCGTCTTCACCGGGCTCTCCGGGTCGGGCAAGTCGTCCCTCGCGTTCGACACGATCTTCGCCGAGGGCCAGCGGCGCTACGTGGAGTCCCTCTCCTCGTACGCCCGGCAGTTCCTCGGCCAGATGGACAAGCCGGACGTCGATTTCATCGAGGGCCTGTCGCCCGCCGTCTCCATCGACCAGAAGTCGACCTCGCGCAACCCGCGCTCGACGGTCGGCACGATCACCGAGGTCTACGACTACCTCCGGCTGCTCTTCGCCAGGATCGGCAAGCCGCACTGTCCCGAGTGCGGCCGCCCGATCTCGCGCCAGTCGCCGCAGGCCATCGTGGACAAGGTCCTCGCCCTGCCCGAGGGCAGCCGGTTCCAGGTGCTCTCGCCGCTGGTGCGCGAGCGCAAGGGCGAATTCGTCGACCTCTTCGCCGACCTGCAGACCAAGGGGTACAGCAGGGCCAGGGTCGACGGCGCGACCATTCAGCTCTCCGAGCCGCCCACGCTCAAGAAGCAGGAGAAGCACACCATCGAGGTGGTCATCGACCGCCTCACGGTGAAGGACAGCGCCAAGCGCCGGCTGACCGACTCGGTCGAGACGGCGCTGGGTCTCTCCGGCGGCATGGTCGTGCTCGACTTCGTCGACCTCTCCGAGGACGACCCCGAGCGCGAGCGGATGTACTCCGAGCACCTCTACTGTCCCTACGACGACCTCTCCTTCGAGGAGCTGGAGCCGCGCTCCTTCTCCTTCAACAGCCCCTTCGGCGCCTGCCCCGACTGCACCGGTATCGGTACGCGCATGGAGGTCGACCCGGAGCTGATCGTCCCGGACGAGGAGAAGTCCCTCGACGAGGGCGCGATCCACCCCTGGTCGCACGGCCACACCAAGGAGTACTTCGGCCGTCAGATCAACGCCCTGGCCGAAGCCCTCGGATTCCGTACGGACATCCCCTGGGCCGGGCTGCCGCAGCGCGCGAAGAAGGCCCTGCTCTTCGGTCACAAGATCCAGACCGAGGTCCGCTACCGCAACCGGTACGGGCGCGAGCGCGCCTACACCACGCCCTCCTTCGAAGGCGCCGTGCAGTTCGTCAAGCGGCGGCACTCCGAGGCCGAGAGCGACTCCAGCAGGGAGCGCTTCGAGGGCTACATGCGCGAGGTGCACTGCCCGACCTGTGAGGGCACCCGGCTCAAGCCGATCGTCCTCGCGGTCACGGTGATGGAGAAGTCCATCGCCCAGGTCGCCGCGATGTCGATCAGCGAGTGCGCCGAGTTCCTCGGCCGGATGAAGCTGAACGCCCGCGACAAGAAGATCGCGGAGCGGGTGCTCAAGGAGGTCAACGAGCGGCTGAAGTTCCTGGTCGACGTCGGCCTGGACTACCTCTCGCTCAACCGCGCGGCGGGCACGCTGTCCGGCGGCGAGGCACAGCGCATCCGGCTCGCCACCCAGATCGGCTCCGGCCTGGTCGGCGTGCTGTACGTGCTGGACGAGCCCTCCATCGGGCTGCACCAGCGCGACAACCACCGGCTGATCGAGACCCTGGTCCGGCTCCGCGACATGGGCAACACGCTCATCGTCGTCGAGCACGACGAGGACACCATCAAGGTCGCCGACTGGGTCGTCGACATCGGCCCCGGCGCAGGCGAGCACGGCGGCAAGGTGGTCCACTCCGGATCGCTCAAGGAACTGCTGGCCAACGACAAGTCGATCACCGGTCAGTATCTGACCGGCAAGAGGTCGATCGCGATGCCCGAGATCCGGCGTCCCGTCGACCCCTCGCGCCTGCTGACGGTCCACGGCGCCCGGGAGAACAACCTCCAGGACATCGACGTCTCCTTCCCGCTCGGTGTGCTGACCGCCGTGACCGGCGTCTCCGGATCCGGGAAGTCGACGCTGGTCAACGACATCCTCTACACGCACCTGGCCCGTGAGCTGAACGGCGCCAAGTCCGTGCCCGGCCGGCACACCCGGGTCGACGGGGACGACCTCGTCGACAAGGTGGTCCATGTCGACCAGTCGCCCATCGGCCGTACGCCCCGGTCCAACCCGGCGACGTACACGGGCGTCTTCGACCACGTCCGCAGGCTGTTCGCGGAGACGATGGAGGCCAAGGTCCGCGGTTATCTGCCGGGCCGGTTCTCCTTCAACGTGAAGGGCGGCCGCTGCGAGAACTGCTCCGGCGACGGCACGATCAAGATCGAGATGAACTTCCTGCCGGACGTGTACGTCCCGTGCGAGGTCTGCCACGGAGCGCGCTACAACCGGGAGACCCTGGAGGTCCACTACAAGGGCAAGTCCATCGCCGAGGTGCTGGACATGCCGATCGAGGAGGGCCTGGAGTTCTTCGAGGCCGTCCCGACCATCGCGCGTCACCTGCGGACGCTCAACGAGGTCGGTCTGGGATACGTCAGGCTCGGCCAGTCCGCGCCGACGCTCTCCGGCGGTGAGGCGCAGCGGGTGAAGCTGGCCAGCGAGCTCCAGAAGCGCTCCACCGGACGCACGGTCTACGTCCTGGACGAGCCCACCACCGGTCTGCACTTCGAGGACATCTCGAAGCTGATCAAGGTGCTCTCCGGCCTCGTCGACAAGGGCAACTCGGTGATCGTCATCGAACACAACCTCGATGTCATCAAGACCGCCGACTGGGTCATCGACATGGGACCCGAGGGGGGCAACGGCGGTGGCCTGGTCATCGCCGAAGGCACCCCCGAGTACGTGGCCGGGGTCCCCGCCAGCCACACCGGGAAGTTCCTCCAGGGCATCCTGGACGCGGACCGGGTGAGCGAGGCGGCCGTGCCCGCGGCCCGCAAGCCGGCGCGGAAGACCGCCGCGAAGAAGGCGGTCGCCGCGAAGTCCACGACCGCGCGGAGCACAGCGACCGCGAAGGCCACCACGGCCAAAAAGGCCACGGCGAAGGCCGCTGGGACGGCAGCGGCGAAGAAGCCCGCGGCCAAGAAGGCGGCCCGCGCGCGCAAGGCCTGACACCGGGATCACGCGGTGCGAGGTGGCGGTCCCTCCCGGGGGGCCGCCACCTCGTCGCGTCCCGCCCCACCTCGTCGCGTCCCGCCCCGATGCGTCCCGCCCCGACGCGTCGCGCCCGGCCCCGATGCGTCGCGCCCCGCCCCACCGCGTCACGCCCGGCCCCGATGCGTCCCGCCCCGATGCGTCGAGCCCCGCCCCACCTTGTCCCGCCCCACCGCGTCGCGCCCCGTGCCGCCGCCTCCTGGACCGGCCTGACCAGGCACGAACGCGTGCGACCGGCCCGCGCGCGGAGGCGCCCGTCTCCGCCGGTATCGTCGGTTACGTCACCGCTGTCCTGCCGCCTCAGGCAAGTCGGGCAGCCCTGGCACCCACTAGCCCTCTGACCCGTGGAGACCGCATGTCCGGCCAGCCCACCGCCCGCCGCACCGTGCTTAAGGGCGCCGCTCTCGCGGGCGTCGCCGGGCTGGGAGTGGCCGCCTGCTCGACCGACTCGAAGCTCGGGCACGCCCAGACGCCGACCCCCACCGCGCCCGTCGAGCTCGGCGCCCCCGACGAGATCCCGGTCGGTGAGTCCAAGCTCTACCGCGAGCAGCGCGTCATCGTCAGCTGCCCGGCCAAGGGCCAGTTCAAGGCGTTCAGCGCCCAGTGCACCCACGCGGGCTGCCTGCTGGACAAGGTCGAGAAGAACGAGGGGCACTGCCCGTGCCACGGCAGCCTCTTCGACACCACGACCGGCAAGGCCCTCCACGGTCCCGCGACCGTGCCGCTGCCCTCCGTCCCGGTCAAGGTCGAAGGCGGAAAGCTGATCGCGGGTCCGGACGCCTGACCCGGCCCCGGAGGCGGGCAGACCCGGAGCGCCCGTCTCACTCCCAGTCCCAGTCGATGCCGACCAGACCGGGCCGCACCCCCTGCTCCACCAGATGAACGGTCCGGTGCCGGCCGGTGAGCGTGAGCTCGCTACGGGCCCCTCGAGGCGCCCCCGCCGAGGCCTGGGCGAACCGCCGGCACCGTACCGGTAGCGCCGCCTCGTCGAACCGGACCTGCAGCACGTACTGCCCGCCGCCGAAGCTGAAGCCGCGTACGTACTCTCCGCACGGCCCTCCCGTGCCGTCCTCGAAGCCGTATCCGAAGAGGTACGTCTCACCCGCCCGCAACCGGGTGTCGAAGAGCAGCTCCGCGACCAGCACCCCCGCCTCCGCGTCCCAGCGGATCCGACCCGTCCGGCAGTTCTCCCGGGCGCTCACCCCGACCCGTGCCGGATCACAGCCCGCGTCACCGCGGTACACGGCGAGATAGCGGTCGACGCCGTCACGGTGGGCGCGCACGACGTGCTGCGAGCTCCGGTACTGCATCCGACGGCCGGGCCCGATCCGTACCCGCTCCTGGTGCCCCACCGTGTGCAGCCCGCCGTCCGCAGGTGACTCCATGGCCGCGAGCAGCCGCTCCACCGCGCCGGAGGCGTCCACCAGGGAGCGGTACGAGCGGGTCGGCGGGCGCTCGGTGTCCGCGCGGGACTCCCCGGCCCCGAGCAGCCCGAGCAGGGAGTTCCCCGGCAGCTCCAACACCTCCTCCAGCGCCTTCACGGCCCGCAGGGACTCCGGGCGCTGGGGGCGGCGGGCACCCTGCTGCCAGTAACTGAGACTGGTCACACCGACCTTGACACCGCGGTGCGCCAGATGGTGCTGCACCCGCTGGAGCGGCAGTCCGCGCACCGAGAGTGCGGTGCGCAGCGCCAGGTGGAACGGGCCGGTGTGCAGCACCTGCGCCAGTTCGGCCTCGGTGTGCTGCATGGGTCCTCCTGGTGAACGTTCACGACGGGCGACGGGCGGGCCGCGCCGACGGATGTGGGGCCGCAGGTGGCCAGGGGGGAGTGTTCACGCTCCCGTCACCGGCGTTCACACCGCGATGTTCCCCCGCATTGAAGCGTGTTGACCCGCTCCCGACAACGGTTGATGCTCCTCGGCAGCGTCCGGACGCGCCCCTTGGATCCCCCACCCCCCGCCCGGGAGGAACGCCATGCGCAACCGAAGAGTCAGGCCGGTACGGCTGTCGGTGACAGCCGTACTCGCCGCCCTGCTGCTCGCCGCACCCACGGCGACCGCCGCCGCCGAACAGCACCACGCCACCGTCTTTGCCGCCGGCCGGCAGCCCGCCCCTTCCGCGGCGACCAGCACGCTAGCCGCCGCCCAGCGGCTGAACATCAGCATGCAGGCGCAGCAGAAGTCGAACTGGTGCTGGGCCGCCGCCGGCAACACCATCGCCACCTGGTTCGGCCGGAACTACAGCCAGAACCAGTTCTGCAACGCCGCGTTCGGCCGCGCCCAGGGATACGAGTGCCCCAACTCGCAGGCCTCGCTCGGCAACGTCCAGGACGGTCTGGACTGGGCCGGCATCAACCCCGGCTCGTACGTCACCGGCTGGCTGCGCTATCCGACCGTGCAGGCCGAGATCGCCGCCGGGCGTCCGGTGGAGACCCGCATCCAGTGGTCCTCGGGCGGTGGGCACATGCATGTCCTGTACGGGTACGACGACGCGAACAGCTGGGTCTACTGGGGCGACCCCTGGCCCTCCGGCAACCGCTACAACTGGGCCTCGCACGCCTGGTACGTGAACAACAACGAGTTCTCCTGGACCCACTCGCTCTACCGGATAGGGGCGTGAGGGCATGACCTCCACCAGTTCCGCGACCCGTCCCGCACGCGGCGTGCGTCCGTTCGCAGCGGCCCTGGCCGCGAGCGGTGTGCTGGCCGGCGCCGCCCTGCTCACCGTCGCCCCGCAGGCGGTCGCCACCACCGGCCCCTCGGCCACTCCCGCGGCTCTGGCGGCGGCCCACGTGGCGGCCACCGACGCCACGACCCTGAACACGCTGTCGCGCTTCTTCGCCCGTGAGGGCGCCGTCACCGAGACGGCGGCAGCACCCCGGATCGAGGGCGCGGCCGTGCCTGTTCGCACCCTGTCCGAGGACTTCGTCGCGGGAGAGCCGGGGGCGCCCGTCGCCGTGCTGCACTACCTCGCCAGCACGGCGGTCTCCTCCGACGGACAGAAGGCATCCCTCTGGACGCTTCCGGAGCCCGGGAAGGACGGGAGCTGGCACGTGGTGAACATCGCCACCGGCGACGACGAGAGCCGGTACGCGGTCGGCGGTGCCCGCAAGCTGCCGGGCGGCATCGTGTTCCGGGAACCGCAGATCGACGCCTGGTACGTCCAGAAGGGCGGCCGGGTGCTCCCGTTGGACGAGGACGCCGTCCGTGCCGTCGGCGCGGACGGCACCACCCTGGCCGCCTACCGCACCCGGGTACGCGCCGCGTACGCGGACAAGCTCCCCGGTTCCGGCTACGCCCGCGCGGGCCGTGCTGGCGGCTACGGGCCCTCCGCCACGGGGTCCGGCACGGACCGGCCCGGACCCGCGATCGCGGCGGGCACTGCCGGGGCCACCACCGCGGACGCAGCCCTGACCGCGGCCTCCGGGGCAGCGGCTGCGGGCGCCGTCGCCGTACTCGCCCTCTGCGGTGTCACCGCCCTGCGGGCCCGCGACCGCCGACGCGGGACGCGGTGACAGGCGGGGCCGTCCGCACGGGATGACTCCGTGCTCCGGGACACGTGTCCCACCCCCGTGTCCCGGAGCGCGGCACCATCCATGAGCACGCCGTGCTGTCACTGCCCGCAAGTAGGGTGGGAGACATGGCAGACCCCTCCAGCTACCGCCCCAAGCCGGGACAGATCCCCGACTCCCCGGGGGTCTACAAATTCCGCGACGAACACCGCCGGGTGATCTACGTCGGGAAGGCGAAGAGCCTGCGCCAGCGCCTGGCCAACTACTTCCAGGACCTGTCCGGCCTCCATCCGCGCACGCGCACGATGGTGACCACCGCGGCGTCCGTGGAGTGGACCGTCGTGTCCACGGAGGTCGAGGCGCTCCAGCTCGAGTACTCCTGGATCAAGGAGTTCGACCCCCGGTTCAACGTCAAGTACCGCGACGACAAGAGCTACCCCTACCTCGCGGTCACGCTCAATGAGGAGTTCCCCCGCGTCCAGGTCATGCGCGGCGCCAAGAAGAAGGGCGTGCGCTACTTCGGTCCGTACGGGCACGCGTGGGCGATCCGCGAGACGGTCGATCTGATGCTCAGGGTCTTCCCGGTGCGCACCTGCTCCGCAGGCGTCTTCAAGAACGCTGCCAGGAGCGGCCGCCCCTGCCTCCTCGGCTACATCGGCAAGTGCTCGGCCCCCTGCGTCGGCCGGGTCACACCCGAGGAGCACCGCGAACTGGCGGACGACTTCTGCGACTTCATGGCGGGTCGCACGGGCGCGTACATCCGCCGCCTGGAGAAGGAGATGACGGAGGCGGCCGAGGAGATGGAGTACGAACGCGCGGCCCGCCTGCGCGACGACGTGGGGGCGCTCAAGCGCGCCATGGAGAAGAGCGCGGTCGTGCTCGCCGACGCCACCGACGCGGACCTGATCGCGGTCGCGGAGGACGAGCTGGAGGCGGCGGTCCAGATCTTCCACGTCCGTGGCGGCCGGGTGCGCGGCCAGCGCGGCTGGGTCACCGACAAGGTGGAGAACGTCGACACCTCGGGCCTCGTCGAGCACGCCCTCCAGCAGCTGTACGGCGAGGAGACCGGCGACTCCGTCCCCAAGGAGGTTCTCGTCCCGGCCCTCCCCGAGGACCCCGACGCGGTCTCCCAGTGGCTGGCCGCCCGCCGGGGCTCCCAGGTCAGCCTGCGCATCCCGCAGCGCGGCGACAAGAAGGACCTGATGGCCACGGTCCAGCGCAACGCCCAGCAGGCCCTGGGGCTGCACAAGACCAAGCGCGCCTCGGACCTGACCACCCGCTCGCGGGCCCTGGAGGAGATCGCCGAGGCGCTCGGCCTCGACACGGCCCCGCTGCGCATCGAGTGCTTCGACATCTCCCACCTCCAGGGTGACGACGTGGTGGCGTCGATGGTGGTCTTCGAGGACGGTCTGGCCCGCAAGGGGGAGTACCGGCGCTTCCAGATCAAGGGCTTCGAGGGACAGGACGACGTCCGCTCGATGCACGAGGTGATCAGCCGCCGCTTCCGCCGCTACCTCCAGGAGAAGGAGCGGACGGGGGAGTGGGAGGAGAGCCCCGCCGACGGCCCCGCTCCCACGGGGCCTGTGCCCGACGGCCCCGCTGCTACGGGGCCTGTGCCCGCCGGCCCTGCTCTTACGGGCCCTGTGCCCGCCGGCCCCGACGCGGAGGCCGCCGAGCCCCGTGAGGACGACGGCCGGCCCAAGCGGTTCGCCTACCCGCCGCAGCTCCTCGTGGTCGACGGCGGGCAGCCCCAGGTCGCCGCGGCCAAGCGCGCCCTGGACGAGCTGGGGATCGACGACATCGCCGTCTGCGGCCTGGCCAAGCGGCTGGAAGAGGTCTGGCTGCCCGATGACGACGACCCGGTGGTCCTGCCCCGCTCCAGCGAAGGCCTCTACCTCCTCCAGCGCGTGCGCGACGAGGCGCACCGCTTCGCCATCACCTACCAGCGCGCCAAACGGGCCAAGCGCATCCGCTCGAGCCCCCTGGACGCGGTCGCCGGCCTGGGCGACACCCGGAAACAGGCGTTGATCAAGCATTTCGGCTCCGTGAAGAAGCTGCGGCAGGCGACAATCGACGAGATCTGCGAGGTTCCGGGGATAGGCCGCAGGACGGCGGAATCAGTGGCTGTAGCCCTCGCCGCGGCGGCCCCGGCCACGCCCGCCGTGAACACGGCGACAGGAGAGATCATTGAAGAGGACGACGGGGGCAGCACGAC
The DNA here is from genome assembly GCF_040630635.1 of Streptomyces sp. NPDC005761. Lineage (NCBI taxonomy): Bacteria > Bacillati > Actinomycetota > Actinomycetes > Kitasatosporales > Streptomycetaceae > Streptomyces > Streptomyces sp. NPDC005761. The sequence continues at coordinate 247,849 of NZ_JBEXXX010000004.1, forward strand.
ATGACCGAGAACGAGAATGAACACGGGCACGACCGCACAGACCGAGCAGACGGAGCAGCACACGTGAGTACGGGCACCTCGATCGAGACGGGCGACAGTACGGTGGCCATCCCGGAGCTGGTGATCATCTCCGGAATGTCGGGCGCCGGCCGCAGCACGGCGGCCAAGTGTCTGGAGGACCTCGGCTGGTTCGTCGTCGACAACCTGCCGCCCGCGCTGATCCCCACGATGGTGGAGCTCGGCGCCCGCTCGCAGGGCAACGTGGCTCGGATCGCCGTCGTCGTCGACGTCCGGGGCCGCCGCTTCTTCGACAACCTCCGGGAATCCCTCGCCGACCTGGAGTCCAAGGGCGTCACCCGCCGGATCGTCTTCCTGGAGTCCTCCGACGACGCCCTGGTCCGCCGCTTCGAGTCGGTCCGCCGGCCGCACCCCCTCCAGGGGGACGGCCGCATCGTCGACGGGATCGCAGCCGAGCGCGATCTGCTGCGCGAGCTGCGCGGCGACGCCGACCTGGTGATCGACACCTCCAGCCTCAACGTGCACGAACTGCGCGCCAAGATGGACGCCCAGTTCGCGGGCGACGAGGAGCCCGAGCTCCGCGCCACCGTGATGTCCTTCGGCTTCAAGTACGGGCTGCCCGTCGACGCCGACCTGGTGGTGGACTGCCGCTTCCTGCCCAACCCGCACTGGGTTCCCGAGCTGCGTCCCTTCACCGGCCTCAACGAGGAGGTGTCCGCGTACGTCTTCGACCAGCCGGGCGCCAAGGAATTCCTCAACCAGTACACGGAGCTGCTCCAGCTCGTCGCTGCGGGATACCGCCGCGAGGGCAAGCGGTACGTGACCATCGCCGTCGGCTGTACCGGCGGCAAGCACCGTTCCGTGGCCATGTCGGAGAAGCTGGCCGCCCGGCTCGCCACCGAGGGCATCGAGACCGTGCTTGTGCACCGGGACATGGGGCGCGAGTGACCAGTCGCAACATGCGCCTGCGCAGGCTGCGCAGGGGCACCCCCCTGTCGGGCCGCAAGCGCGGCGCACAGCCCAAGGTCGTCGCGCTCGGCGGCGGCATGGGCCTGTCCGCCTCGCTCACCGCGCTGCGGCGGATCACCGGCGACCTGACCGCCGTGGTCACCGTCGCCGACGACGGCGGATCCAGCGGCCGGCTCCGGGAGGAGCTCGGCGTCCTGCCGCCCGGCGACCTGCGCAAGGCACTGGCCGCCCTGTGCGGCGACGACGAATGGGGCCAGACCTGGGCCCAGGTCATCCAGCACCGCTTCCAGTCCAAGGGCGACCTGCACGAGCACGCGGTCGGCAATCTGCTGATCGTCGCCCTGTGGGAGCAGCTCGGCGATCACGTGCAGGCCCTGGACCTGGTCGGCAAGCTGCTGGGCGCGCACGGCAGGGTGCTGCCGATGTCCGCCGTGCCGCTGGAACTCCAGGCCCTCGTGAAGGGGCACGACCCGGAGCACCCGGACCAGGTGGACACGGTGCGCGGCCAGGCCACCGTGGCGCTCACCCCGGGCGAGGTCCAGTCGGTGCACGTGGTCCCGCACGACCCGCCGGCCGTGCCCGAGGCGGTTGCCGCGGTCCTGGACGCGGACTGGGTGGTGCTCGGTCCCGGGTCCTGGTTCTCCTCGGTCATTCCCCATCTGCTCGTGCCCGATCTGCTGGACGCGCTGATCGAAACGAAGGCCCGGAAGGTCCTCTCGCTGAACCTCGCACCGCAACCAGGTGAAACAGATGGCTTCTCTCCGCAGCGTCATTTGGAGGTTTTGGGACGACACGCCCCTAAACTCGCCCTGGACGTGGTGCTGGCCGACGAGGCCGCCGTGCCCGACCGCGAGTCCCTCGCCGATGCCGCAAAACGGCTCGGCGCCGCGGTCGAGCTGGCGCCCGTGGCCTCACCCGACGGCGATCCGATTCATGATCCGGAGCTGTTGGCCGCCGCGTACGACCGTATTTTTCGGATGCATGGAAGGATCGGCCCATGGCGATGACGCCAGCGGTGAAGGACGAAATCTCTCGGCTTCCCGTCACCCGGACCTGCTGCAGGAAGGCAGAAGTCTCGGCGATTCTTCGGTTCGCGGGCGGGCTGCACCTGGTGAGCGGCCGGATTGTGATCGAGGCGGAGCTGGACACCGCGATGGCGGCGCGCCGGCTGAAGCGGGACATCCTCGAGATCTTCGGGCACAGCTCGGAGCTGATCGTGATGGCTCCCGGCGGCCTGCGGCGCGGCTCCCGCTATGTCGTGCGGGTGGTGGCGGGCGGCGACCAGCTGGCCCGTCAGACAGGCCTGGTGGACGGCCGCGGCCGTCCCATCCGCGGACTGCCCCCGCAGGTGGTCTCGGGGGCCACCTGCGATGCCGAGGCTGCCTGGCGCGGGGCCTTCCTGGCCCACGGCTCGCTCACCGAGCCGGGCCGCTCCTCCTCCCTGGAGGTGACCTGCCCGGGCCCCGAGGCAGCCCTCGCGCTGGTCGGCGCCGCCCGCAGGCTCTCCATCGCGGCGAAGGCCCGTGAGGTGCGGGGCGTGGACCGGGTCGTCGTCCGGGACGGCGACGCGATCGGCGCCCTGCTCACCCGGCTGGGCGCCCATGAGTCGGTGCTGGCCTGGGAGGAGCGCCGGATGCGGCGCGAGGTCCGTGCCACCGCCAACCGGCTCGCCAACTTCGACGACGCGAACCTGCGCCGGTCCGCCCGGGCCGCGGTCGCCGCGGGCGCCCGGGTGGGACGCGCGCTGGAGATTCTCGGCGAGGAGGTCCCCGAGCACCTCGCGGCGGCCGGACGGCTGCGCATGGAGCACAAGCAGGCCTCCCTGGAGGAGCTGGGCGCGCTCGCCGACCCGCCGCTGACCAAGGACGCCGTGGCGGGCCGGATCCGACGGCTGCTCGCCATGGCCGACAAGCGCGCTCAGGACCTGGGGATCCCGGGCACGGAATCCACTCTCAGCGAAGAGCTGGCCGACGGCCTGGTCGGCTGATCCACACCCTCCGCCGACGAGCCGAGGTGGGAACGCGCCGCGCACCCGCGGGCGTTGACGCTGCGTAATCGTTGCAGCAGGCGGAGCGGAGCAACCGGAAGCCCGTACTCCTACTGGGGAGTACGGGCTTCTGCCGTTCCCGTGGCCCCTCTCGATGTCACCCCTGGGGCTCCGGAGAGGTAGGGTCGGAGGCGGTCGGGGACATCCCATACAACTCGCCGGCGTCGAAAACCGGCGTACCTAACGAGGAGATCGGTTCGTGACGATCCGCGTAGGCATCAACGGCTTTGGCCGCATCGGTCGTAACTACTTCCGCGCGCTGCTGGAGCAGGGTGCGGACATCGAGATCGTGGCTGTCAACGACCTGGGTGACACTGCGACCACGGCCCACCTGCTGAAGTACGACACCATTCTGGGTCGTCTCAAGGCAGAGGTGAGCCACACCGCCGACACCATCACGGTCGACGGCCACACCATCAAGGTGCTCTCCGAGCGCAACCCGGCGGACATCCCGTGGGGCGAGCTGGGCGTCGACATCGTCATCGAGTCGACCGGCATCTTCACCAAGAAGGCCGACGCCGCCAAGCACATCGCGGGCGGCGCCAAGAAGGTCCTCATCTCGGCTCCGGCCAAGGACGAGGACATCACCATCGTGATGGGCGTCAACCAGGACAAGTACGACGCGGCCAACCACCACGTCATCTCCAACGCCTCCTGCACCACCAACTGTGTGGCGCCGATGGCCAAGGTTCTCGACGAGAACTTCGGCATCGTCAAGGGCCTGATGACGACGGTCCACGCGTACACGAACGACCAGCGCATCCTGGACTTCCCGCACTCCGACCTGCGTCGCGCCCGCGCCGCCGCGGAGAACATCATCCCGACCACGACGGGTGCCGCCAAGGCCACCGCCCTGGTCCTGCCGCAGCTCAAGGGCAAGCTCGACGGCATCGCGATGCGTGTCCCGGTCCCGACCGGTTCCGCCACGGACCTCGTCGTGACCCTGCAGCGCGAGGTCACCAAGGACGAGGTCAACGCCGCGTTCAAGAAGGCGTCCGACGACGGCGACCTCAAGGGCTTCCTGACGTACACCGAGGACCCGATCGTGTCCTCGGACATCGTCAGCGACCCGTCGTCCTGCACCTTCGACTCCTCCCTGACCATGGTCCAGGAGGGCAACACGGTGAAGATCCTCGGCTGGTACGACAACGAGTGGGGTTACTCCAACCGCCTCGTCGACCTGACCGTCTTCGTCGGCGGCCAGCTCTGATCCTCGGATCGGCAGGCACCTCGATGTGAGCACGGGGCTCGAACAGCGCAACGCAGCGCCGTTCGGGCCCCGTCGCATGCTCCCTCGTCCTCCAAGGAGTCCAGACAGATGAAGACGATCGACGAACTTCTCGCCGAAGGGGTCGCCGGCAAGCGCGTATTCGTCCGCGCCGACCTCAACGTGCCGCTCAGCGGCACCACCATCACCGACGACGGCCGCATCCGTGCCGTCCAGCCGACCGTGGCCAAACTGGCCGAGGCCGGCGCCCGGGTCGTCGTCGCCTCGCACCTGGGCCGCCCCAAGGGCGCCCCGGACCCGGCGTTCTCGCTGGCGCCCGCCGCCACCCGCCTCGGCGAACTGCTCGGGACCGGCGTGGCCTTCGCGACCGACACGGTCGGCGAGTCCGCCCGCGCCACCGTCGCCGCGCTGACCGACGGCCAGGTCGCCGTCATCGAGAACCTCCGCTTCAACGCCGGCGAGACCTCGAAGGACGACGCCGAGCGCGGCGCCTTCGCCGACCAGCTGGCCGAGCTCGCCGATCTGTACGTGGGCGACGGCTTCGGTGCCGTCCACCGCAAGCACGCCTCGGTCTTCGACCTCCCGGCCCGGCTGCCGCACGCCGCCGGCGACCTGATCGCCACCGAGGTCGGTGTCCTGAAGAAGCTCACCGACGACGTCCGGCGCCCCTACGCGGTCGTGCTCGGCGGCGCCAAGGTCTCCGACAAGCTCGGCGTCATCGACCACCTCCTGGAGCGGGCCGACCGCATCCTCATCGGCGGCGGCATGGCGTACACCTTCCTCAAGGCCCAGGGCCACGAGGTCGGCAGCTCGCTGCTGCAGGAGGACCAGATCCCGGTGGTGCAGGAGTACCTCAAGCGCGCCGAGGACAAGGGCGTGGAGTTCGTGCTCCCCGTCGACGTCGTGGTCGCCCCGGCGTTCCCCGACCTCAAGACCAAGGCCCCGGCCCACCCCACCACCGTCGCCGCCGACGCCATGCCGGCCGGGCAGATGGGGCTGGACAACGGCCCGGAGACCAACAAGCTGTACGCATCGAAGCTCGCCGACGCGGCCACCGTCTTCTGGAACGGCCCGATGGGCGTCTTCGAGCACCCTGACTTCGCCGAGGGAACCCGGGCCGTCGCCCAGGCCCTCGTCGACTCCTCGGGCTTCAGCGTGGTCGGCGGTGGCGACTCCGCCGCCGCGGTCCGCATCCTGGGCTTCGACGAGAACGCGTTCGGACACATCTCGACCGGTGGCGGCGCCAGCCTCGAATACCTCGAGGGCAAGACGCTTCCCGGCCTCGCCGCACTGGAGGACTGACCTTTCATGACTGCTCCCACCCAAGGCCGGACCCCGCTGATGGCGGGCAACTGGAAGATGAACCTCAACCACCTCGAGGCCATCGCGCACGTCCAGAAGCTCGCCTTCGCCCTGGCCGACAAGGACTACGACGCCGTAGAGGTCGCCGTCCTGCCGCCCTTCACCGACCTGCGCTCCGTGCAGACGCTGGTCGACGGCGACAAGCTGAAGATCAAGTACGGCGCCCAGGACATCTCGGCGCACGACTCCGGCGCGTACACCGGTGAGATCTCCGGCCCGATGCTCGCCAAGCTGAAGTGCACGTTCGTCGCCGTCGGCCACAGCGAGCGCCGCCAGTACCACGCGGAGACCGACGAGGTCTGCAACGCCAAGGTGAAGGCCGCCTACAGGCACGGCCTGACCCCGATCCTCTGCGTCGGCGAGGGTCTGGACATCCGCAAGGCCGGTGACCAGGTCGCGTACACGCTCGCGCAGCTCGACGGCGCGCTGAAGGACATCCCGGCCGAGCAGGCCGAGACCATCGTGGTCGCCTACGAGCCGGTCTGGGCCATCGGCACCGGCGAGGTCGCCACCCCCGAGGACGCGCAGGAGGTCTGCGGTGCGATCCGCGTCCGCCTCGCCGAGCTGTACTCGCAGGAGCTGGCCGACGCGGTCCGTATCCAGTACGGCGGCTCGGTCAAGTCCGGCAACGTGGCCGCGATCATGGCGCAGCCCGACGTGGACGGCGCACTGATCGGCGGCGCCGCACTGGACGCCGACGAGTTCGTCAAGATCGTCCGCTTCCGCGACCAGTGAGTATGCGCTAGCGCGGATCCGTCGTACCCTTGCGGGGGCCAGGAGGGCAGCCTCCCGGCCCCCGTTGTTCGCACATGCAGTCAGGAATTTTCGGAAAGTAGGGACCAGCCGTGATTTTGGGGTTCGAGATCGCCCTGATCGTCTTCAGCCTGCTGCTGATGCTGCTGGTGCTGATGCACAAGGGGAAGGGCGGCGGTCTTTCCGACATGTTCGGTGGCGGAATGCAGTCCTCCGTCGGTGGTTCCTCGGTCGCCGAGCGCAACCTCGACCGGATCACCGTCGTGGTCGGTCTGGGCTGGTTCGCGTGCATCGTGGTGCTTGGTCTGCTCATCAAGCTGGACAACTGACCCGTCGTACGCGATTCCGGTGAGGGTGTAACTCCAACCACTGGACGCGCGTTGGGCCTTACGTAGACTGGGGCATCTTCGAGCACCATCACGCAGGGAGTTACGACCGTGGCAAGTGGCAACGCGATCCGGGGAAGCCGGGTCGGAGCGGGGCCGATGGGGGAGGCCGAGCGCGGCGAGTCCGCGCCCCGGGCCCGCATCTCCTTCTGGTGCTCGAACGGGCACGAGACGCAGCCGAGCTTCGCCCATGACGCGCAGGTACCGGAGACCTGGGACTGCCCGCGCTGTGGATTCCCGGCCGGCCAGGACCGGGACAGCCCGCCGGACCCGCCGCGCACCGAGCCGTACAAGACGCACCTCGCGTACGTGCGCGAGCGGCGCAGTGACGCGGACGGCGAGGCCATCCTCGCCGAGGCCCTCGCCAAACTCCGCGGCGAGATCTGACACCTCTCGTGCCTCTGTAGAAGTTGTTCACCGGCCGGACACCCCCAGGGTGTCCGGCCGGAACGCTTCTGCCGTGCCGCAGCCCGCCGTTGTCCCGTCCGCCTCCCTGATCAATTAAGTTGGAGGGGCAGCGGGGAACTGCGGTTACGAGAAGAAGTGGGCTGATGTCCGGGATGAACGCACAAAGCCGAACCAGGCTCAACCAGACGCCGGAATGGACCGCGCTGGGCAAGCACCGTGAGCAGCTCGGGAAGACCCATCTGCGACAGCTGTTCGCGGACGATCCCGAGCGTGGCACGGGATACACCCTGCGCGTCGGCGACCTGTACGTCGACTACTCCAAGCAGCTGGTCACCGACGAGACGCTCCGGCTGCTCCGGGAGCTCGCCGCCGCCACCGGGGTCGCCGAGCTGCGCGACGCGATGTTCCGCGGCGACAAGATCAACACCACCGAGGACCGCGCCGTCCTGCACACCGCGCTCCGCGCCCCGCGGAACGCCGTGATCGAGGTCGACGGCGAGAACGTGGTGCCCGCCGTGCACGCGGTGCTCGACAAGATGGCGGCCTTCTCCGAGCGCGTCAGGTCCGGCGAGTGGACCGGCCACACGGGCAGGCCCATCAAGAACATCGTCAACATCGGCATCGGCGGCTCGGACCTCGGCCCCGCCATGGCGTACGAGGTGCTGCGCTCCTTCACGGACCGCTCGCTCACCGTCCGCTTCGTCTCCAACGTCGACGGCGCCGACCTGCACGAGGCCGTGCACGACCTCGACCCGGCCGAGACGCTCTTCGTCATCGCGTCGAAGACCTTCACCACGATCGAGACGATCACCAACGCCACCTCCGCCCGCGACTGGCTGCTGACCGGCCTGAGGGCCGGGCAGGATGCGGTGGCCAAGCACTTCGTGGCCCTGTCGACGAATGCCGGGAAGGTCGCCGACTTCGGCATCGACACCGCCAACATGTTCGAGTTCTGGGACTGGGTCGGCGGTCGCTACTCGTACGACTCCGCCATCGGCCTCTCGCTGATGATCGCGATCGGGCCGGACCGGTTCCGCGAGATGCTCGACGGCTTCCACCTCGTCGACGAGCACTTCCGCACCGCCCCGGCGGAGGAGAACGCCCCGCTGCTGCTGGGCCTGCTGGGCGTCTGGTACGGCGCGTTCTTCGACGCCCAGTCGCACGCCGTGCTGCCCTACAGCCACTATCTGTCCAAGTTCACGGCGTACTTGCAGCAGCTCGACATGGAGTCCAACGGCAAGTCCGTCGACCGCGACGGCAATCCGGTCGACTGGCAGACCGGACCCGTCGTCTGGGGCACCCCCGGCACCAACGGTCAGCACGCCTACTACCAGTTGATCCACCAGGGCACCAAGGTCATCCCTGCCGACTTCATCGGTTTCGCCGAGCCGGTCGACGCCCTGCTGCCGGGCCTGGTCGCCCAGCACGACCTGCTGATGGCCAACTTCTTCGCCCAGACCCAGGCCCTGGCCTTCGGCAAGACACCGGACGAGGTGCGCGCCGAGGGAGTTCCCGAGGAGCTGGTGCCGCACAAGACGTTCCTCGGCAACCACCCGACGACGACGATCCTCGCCGACCGGCTGACCCCGTCCGTGCTCGGCCAGCTGATCGCGCTCTACGAGCACAAGGTCTTCGTCCAGGGCGCCGTCTGGAACATCGACTCCTTCGACCAGTGGGGTGTCGAGCTCGGCAAGGTCCTCGCCAGGCGGATCGAGCCGGTGCTGACCGAGGGCAAGGGTGCTGAGCAGCTGGACAGCTCGACCGCGGCGCTCGTCGCCGCCTACCGCGAGCTCCGGGGACGCTGAGACCCATGACCACGGGGGAGGGGGACGTACGGCTGCGGGCTCCGGCACACACGCTGGACCCGCGGGCTGTCGGCTGGTGGCGGGCGCAGTGGCTGCTGCTGACGGCGCTGCCGGTGGTGGTCCTGGCCGTGCTGGGCGTGTTCGTCCCGTCCGCCCGGTTCTGGCTGCTGCTGTCCGCCGCCGCGCTCGCGGTGCTCGGTACCTGCTGCGCCGTCCTCGTCCCCCTCTGGTGGTTCCGTACGCACCGCTGGGAGGTCACCGACGAGGCGGTGTACGTCCGTACGGGGGTGCTGTGGCAGGAGTGGCGGATCGCGCCGATGTCCCGGATCCAGACCGTGGACACCGTGCGCGGCCCCCTCGAACAGCTCTACAGGCTCGCCACGGTCACCGTCACCACCGCCTCGTCCAAGGGCGCCGTCCGGATCGAGGGCCTCGACCACGAGCTGGCGGCCGAGCTCGCCGAGCGGCTGACGCGCATCACCCAGGACACCCCCGGCGACGCCACATGAGCACCGCCGCCCCGGCCGTGGACTGGCGCCGGCTCGACCGTCGTACGGTCCTGGCCACCGCCCTCGTCACGGCGGGCGTGGCGGCCGGAGCCGCCGTGCCGACCACCCTCGGGCTCTCCGGACGGTTCGGGTTCGCCACCGCGGTCGCCTGGGTGGCGGCGGGCGCGGCCCTGCTGATCGCGGGCAGCGCGGGCGCCGACTACATACGCTGGCGCCGCACCCGCTACCGGATCGGAGCCGACCGGGTCGAGCTCCACACCGGCCTCCTGCTCATCAGGAAGCGCTCCCTCGCGCGGGAACGCATCCGCAGCGTCGACCTCACCGCCCACCCGCTCCAGCGTGTCCTGGGCCTCGTCACCATCCGGATCGGCACCGGTGAGCACGACGGCGACGACTCCACCCTGGAACTCGACCCGGTCCGGCGCGCCGAGGGCGAACGACTGCGCCGCGCGCTCCTGGAGCGCGGCCTCACGGGGGCGTCCGGCAGCCACCGCGAGGGCGAACTCGTCAGGCTCGACCCGCGCTGGATCCGCTACGCACCGGTCTCGTTCGTCGCACCGGCGCTCGGTGGCGCCGCGGCCGGGGCCGTGCTGCAGGTCAGCGACTGGTTCGGGGCGCAGGGGCAGGTGATCGAATGGGTCGGTGACCGGTTGCGGGAGTTCTCCCTGCCGTCCGTGATCGTGCTCGTCGTGCTCGCCGCGACCCTCGCCGGCGTCATGGGCGCGCTCGGCCTCTGGATCGAGATGTGGTGGAACTACCGCCTCGAACGCGAACCGGGCGGCACCCTGCGCATCCGGCGCGGACTGCTCACCTCCCGGTCCGTCTCCATCGAGGAGCGGCGGCTGCGCGGCGTCGACCTCGTCGAGCCGCTCGGCGTCCGGCTGCTGGGCGCCGCCCGGGTCGACGCCATCACCACCGGACTGGCCAAGGACGACGAGGAGCAGCACGGCGACCACAACACGCTGCTGCCCGCCGCCCCCCGGCGGGTCGCCGACGAGGCCGCAGCCGCCGTGCTGCGCGAGACGGTGTCGCCGACCGGGGCGGCCCTGACCGCTCATCCGCCCGCAGCGCGCGGCCGGCGGCTGCGCCGGGCGTACTGGGCGGTCCTGCTGCCCGTTCTCGTCCAGGCCCTGCTCGGCGCCCTGCTGACGTCCGTCCTCCTCTGGACCGCCCTGGGCACCGCGGCGGTCGGGCTGCCCGTCGGGGTGCTCCTGGCCCGAGACGCGTACCGCGGTCTCGGCCACGCCCTCAGCGGCGGCTACCTGGTGACCCGCTCGGGCTCCCTGCGCCGCTCCACGGCCGCGCTGGAACGGGCCGGGGTGATCGGCTGGGCGGTCCGCCAGTCGTATTTCCAGCGACGGGCCGGGGTACTGAACATCACCGCGACGACGGCCGCCGGAGCGGGCGCGTACACGGTGTACGACGCGGAGACGTCCGAGGGGCTCGCCTTCGCCTCCGAGGCCGTCCCGGGCCTGCTGGAGCCCTTCCTGGACCGGGTCCCGCCGGGGGAGTGAGCCCGGGCGGGCGGTGTGTCGCGTCGATGACGGAATCGGTTCCCCCGGCGGGACGCGAGGACCACGATGTCGGGGTCCCCGGGGTGCGGCTTCCGGTCGACCCTCTCTTCCGGAACGTTGCCGCGCGCCGCACGTCCTGCGGGCCCGTCTCCGCGGTCGCGGAGTGCACCATGGGCCGAGCCTGTCACGACGCGCAGGCCCGGTCCGCTCCGAGGAGCGAACCGGGCCTGCGAGGCGTACCGCTGACGACAGGTCAGGCGGAAGCCGGCGGATAAAGGGCGCGCGGCAGCTGAGAGGCCGCCGCCGCGTCCAGCAGCCACAGCGTGCGGCTGCGACCGTATGCACCCGCCGCCGGGGCCTGGATCTCCCCGGCCCCCGACAGGGCGATGGCGGCGGCCTCCGCCTTGTCCTCGCCCGCCGCGAGCAGCCACACCTCACGCGCCGCCCGGATGGCGGGCAGCGTCAGCGAGACGCGGACGGGCGGTGGCTTGGGCGCCCCGTGCACTCCGACGACGGTGCGCTCCGTCTCCCGGACCGCCGGCAGCTCGGGGAAGAGCGAGGCGACATGGGTGTCCGGGCCGACACCCAGCATCAGCACGTCGAACACCGGCACCGGACCGTGGTCCTCCGGGCCGGCCGCGGCAGCCAGCTCCGCGGCGTACGCGGCGGCCGCCGCATCGACGTCCGGGCCGTGCGCGCCGTCCGACGCGGGCATCGCGTGCACCCGGGAGGGGTCCAGCGGCACCGAGTCCAGCAGGGCCTTGCGGGCCTGCGTGACATTGCGTTCCGGATCGCCCTCGGGCAGGAACCGCTCGTCGCCCCACCAGAGGTCGAGCCGCGACCAGTCGATCGCGTCCCGGGCGGGCGCTTCGGCGAGTGCCGCCAGCAGGCCGTTGCCGTTGCGGCCGCCGGTGAGCACCACCGAGGCGTGACCGCGTGCGGCCTGGGCGTCCACGATCTTCGTGATCAGCCGGGCCGCCGCGGCCTGCGCCATCAGCTCCTTGTCGCGGTGCACGACGAGCTGCGGGACGACACTCACTTCGAGGCCGCCTTCTTGGCCGGCGCGGCCGTCTTCTTGGCGGCGGGCGCGGTCTGCCCGGAGGACGCCGCCGCCTTGGGCTTCGCCGCCTCACCGAGCCGCTCCACGCCGAACTTCACCGCGGACTCATAGGTGTTGTCCGGGTCGAGCCGGCGCAGCTCCTCGGCGAGGAGCTCCGCGGTCTCCCGGCGCTTGAGTGCCACCGCGCGGTCCGGCTGTCCCACCATGGAGAGCGTGGCCAGCGAACCGTCGGCCCGGTCCAGGACGATCGTGCCGGCCTTGGTCTCCATCCGGACGGCCGTCAGACCGGGGCCGCCGGACATGGTGCGCTCGACCGGAACCTGCAGCCGGTCCGCGAGCCACATGGCCAGCAGCTCGCAGCTCGGGTTCTCGGACTCGCCCTCGACCGTGGCCGAGACGACCTCCACGGCCTGCTGGTCGAGTGCGGCCGCCAGCATGGAGCGCCACGGCGTGATCCGGGTCCAGGACAGATCCGTGTCCCCGGGGGTGTAAGACCTGGCGCGCACCGACAGTTCGGCGCTCGGCTGCTCGGCCGAGTACGCGTCGGTGATCCGGCGCTGGGCCAGTGCGCCCAGCGGGTCCTTCGCCGGATCGGCGGGCGCGGCCTCGGGCCACCAGACCACGACCGGGGCGTCCGGCAGCAGCAGCGGCAGGACCACCGACTGGGCGTGGTTGGCCAGTTCGCCGTGGAGCCGCAGCACCACGGTCTCACCGGTACCCGCGTCGGAGCCGACCCGGACCTCGGCGTCCAGCCGGGCGTCCCGCCGGTTGCGCGGTGAACGGCTGACCCGCTTGATCACCGCGATGATCCGCGAGGGGTGCTCGCGCGAGGCGTCGCCGGCCGACTTGAGAGCGTCGTAGGCGTTCTCCTCGTCGGTGACGATGACCAGCGTGAGCACCATGCCGATGGCCGGGGTGCCGATGGCACGACGGGCCGACACCAGCGCCTGGTTGATCTTGCTGGAAGTGGTTTCCGTGAGATCGATCTTCATGGCCGGCGCCAGCTCCGTCCGTCTCGTGCGAGCATCTCGTCCGCCTCGGCCGGGCCCCAGGTGCCCGCCGGGTACTGCGCGGGCTTGCCGTGCTTGTCCCAGAACTGCTCGATCGGGTCGAGGATGTTCCAGGAGAGTTCGACCTCCTGGTGGCGGGGGAAGAGGTTGGCGTCGCCGAGCAGCACATCGAGGATGAGCCGCTCGTAGGCCTCCGGGCTGGACTCGGTGAAGGACTCGCCGTACGCGAAGTCCATCGTCACGTCCCGGACCTCCATCGAGGTGCCGGGCACCTTGGAGCCGAACCGCACGGTCACGCCCTCGTCCGGCTGGACCCGGATGACCAGGGCGTTGCCGCCCAGCTCCTCCGTCGCCCCGGACTCGAACGGGAGGTACGGGGCGCGCTTGAAGACGACCGCGATCTCCGTGACCCGGCGGCCGAGCCGCTTTCCGGTACGCAGGTAGAACGGCACGCCCGCCCAGCGGCGGTTGTTGATCGTCAGCTTGATCGCGGCGAAGGTGTCGGTCTTCGACTTGGGGTCGATGCCGTCCTCCTCCAGATAGCCGAGGACTTCCTCACCGCCCTGCCACGCGTGCGCGTACTGACCGCGCACGGTGTGCTTGCCGAGGTCCTCCGGCAGCTCCACGGCCGTGAGCACCTTGAGCTTCTCGGCGACCAGGGCCTTCGGGTGGAAGGAGCCGGGCTCCTCCATCGCGGTCAGCGCCAGCAGCTGGAGCAGGTGGTTCTGGATGACGTCACGAGCGGCGCCGATGCCGTCGTAGTACCCGGCCCGGCCGCCGATGCCGATGTCCTCGGCCATCGTGATCTGGACGTGGTCGACGTAGCTCCGGTTCCAGATCGGCTCGAACATCGTGTTGGCGAACCGCAGCGCCAGGATGTTCTGGACCGTCTCCTTGCCCAGGTAGTGGTCGATCCGGAAGACCTCGTTGGGCGGGAAGACGTCGTGCACGAGCTGGTTGAGCTCCTGCGCGCTCTGCAGGTCGTGCCCGAAGGGCTTCTCGATGACGGCACGCCGCCAGGAACCCTCCTTCTGGTCGGCCAGCCCGTGCTTCTTGAGCTGCTGGACGACCTTGGGGAAGAACTTGGGCGGCACGGAGAGGTAGAAGGCGAAGTTGCCGCCCGTCCCCTGCGCCTGGTCGAGCTCCTGGATGGTGGCCTTCAGGGTCTCGAAGGCCTCGTCGTCGTCGAAGTTGCCCTGGACGAAGCGCATCCCCTGGATGAGCTGCTGCCAGACCTCCTCGCGGAACGGCGTACGGGCGTGCTGCTTGACGGCGTCGTGGACCTCCTGTGCGAAGTCCTCGTCCTGCCACTCGCGGCGCGCGAAGCCGATGAGCGAGAAGCCCGGCGGCAGCAGGCCGCGATTGGCCAGGTCGTAGACGGCGGGCATCAGCTTTTTACGGGACAAATCGCCCGTGACGCCAAAGATGACCAGGCCCGACGGCCCCGCGATGCGCGGGAGCCGTCGGTCCTGGGCGTCACGGAGCGGGTTGGCTCCGGGAACACCAGACAAAGTGGTCAGCCCTCCGAAGGGGCGAGGCGCTTGAGCTCCGCCTCGGTCGAGTTGAGCAGGTCGATCCAGGCGGCCTCGAACTTCTCGACGCCCTCGTCCTCGAGGAGCTGGACGACGTCGTCGTAGCTGACCCCGAGCTTCTTGATCGCTTCGAGGTCGGCGCGGCCCTGGTCGTAGGAACCGGCGACGGTGTTGCCGGTGATCTCGCCGTGGTCGGCCACCGCGTCCAGAGTCGCCTCCGGCATGGTGTTGACCGTGTTCGGGGCGACGAGGTCCACGACGTACAGGGTGTCCTTGAGGGACGGGTCCTTCACGCCGGTGGAGGCCCACAGCGGACGCTGCTTGTTGGCGTGCGCCTTGTCGAGGGCGGCCCAGCGCTCACCGGCGAAGACCTCCTCGTACGCCTCGTAGGCCAGGCGTGCGTTGGCGAGCGCGGACTTGCCCTTGGCGGCCTTGGCCTCGTCGCTGCCGATCGTGTCGAGCCGCTTGTCGATCTCGGTGTCCACGCGGGACACGAAGAAGGACGCCACCGAGTGGATCTTGGAGAGGTCCAGGCCCGCGGCCTTCGCCTTCTCCAGGCCCGCCAGGTAGGCGTCCATGACCTCGCGGTAGCGCTCCAGCGAGAAGATCAGCGTGACGTTGACGCTGATGCCCTTGCCGATGACCTCGGTGATCGCCGGCAGACCGGCCTTCGTCGCCGGGATCTTGATGAGTGTGTTCGGCCGGTCCACCAGCCAGGCCAGCTGCTTGGCCTCGGCGACCGTGGCCGCCGTGTGGTGGGCCAGGCGCGGGTCGACCTCGATCGAGACCCGGCCGTCCTGGCCGTCGGTGGCGTCGAAGACCGGACGCAGGATGTCGGCCGCGTCACGGACGTCCGCCGTCGTGATCATGCGGATGGCCTCGTCCACGGTGACCTTGCGGGTGGCGAGGTCGGTGAGCTGCTGCTCGTAACCGTCGCCGTGCGAGATCGCCTTCTGGAAGATCGAGGGGTTGGTGGTGACACCCACGACGTGGCTCTGGTCGATCAGCTCGGCGAGGTTGCCCGAGGTGATCCGCTTGCGCGAGAGGTCGTCGAGCCAGATCGCCACGCCCTCGTCGGAGAGGCGCTTGAGTGCGTCTGTCATGAGAATTGCATCTCCTACTAGTCGTATAACGGCGTCAGCGCGTGACGGCGGCGAGAGATTCCCGGGCGGCGGCCGCGACGGCCTCGCCGGTGAAGCCGAACTCGCGGAAGAGGACCTTGGCGTCGGCCGAGGCACCGAAGTGCTCCAGCGAGACGATCCGGCCGGCGTCCCCGACGAACCGGTACCAGGTCAGGCCGATGCCCGCCTCGACGGCCACGCGGGCCTTCACGGACGGCGGCAGGACGCTGTCCTTGTACGCCTGGTCCTGCTCCTCGAACCACTCGACACACGGCATCGACACCACACGCGTGGGAATGCCGGCCGCCTGGAGCTCCTCGCGCGCCTCGACGGCGAGGTGGACCTCGGAGCCCGTGCCGATCAGCAGGACCTGGGGCTCTCCGCCCTCGGCCTCGAAGAGCACGTAGCCGCCCTTGGCCGCGTCCTCGTTCGCCTCGTACGTGGGCACGCCCTGCCGGGTCAGCGCCAGGCCGTGCGGAGCGCCCTTGCCGAACACCTTGGTGTAGCGGCGCAGGATCTCGCGCCAGGCGATGGAGGTCTCGTTGGCGTCGGCCGGGCGGACCACGTTCAGGCCTGGGATGGCGCGCAGCGAGGCCAGGTGCTCGACCGGCTGGTGGGTCGGGCCGTCCTCGCCGAGACCGATCGAGTCGTGCGTCCACACGTACGTCACCGGAAGGTGCATCAGCGCGGACAGCCGCACGGCGTTGCGCATGTAGTCGGAGAACACCAGGAAGGTGCCGCCGTAGATGCGGGTGTTGCCGTGCAGCGCGATGCCGTTCATGGCCGCGGCCATGGCGTGCTCGCGGATCCCGAAGTGGATCGTGCGGCCGTACGGGTCCGCACCGGGCAGCGGGTTGCCGGCCGGCAGGAACGACGACGTCTTGTCGATCGTGGTGTTGTTCGAGCCCGCGAGGTCGGCGGAGCCGCCCCACAGCTCGGGAACGATCTCACCGAGCGCCTGGAGAACCTTGCCGGAGGCGGCGCGGGTGGCGACGCCCTTTCCGGGCTCGAAGACCGGGAGCTTGTCCTCCCAGCCCTCGGGCAGCTCGCCCGCGGCGATGCGGTCGAACTCGGCGGCGCGCTCCGGGTTGGCGGTGCGCCAGGCGGCGAAGGTCTTCTCCCACTCGGCCTTGGCCTCGCGGCCGCGGTCCAGTGCCTGACGGGTGTGCGCGATGACCTCGTCGGAGACCTCGAAGGACTTCTCGGGGTCGAAGCCCATCACGCGCTTGGTCGCGGCGACCTCGTCGTCGCCGAGCGCGGAGCCGTGCGCGGCCTCGGTGTTCTGCGCGTGCGGGGCGGGCCAGGCGATGATCGAGCGGGCCGCGATGAACGACGGGCGCTCGGTCTCGGCCTTGGCGGCCAGCAGCGCCTTGTACAGCCCCGCAGGGTCCAGGTCGCCGCTGGGCAGCTGGTCGACGCGCTGGACGTGCCAGCCGTACGCCTCGTAGCGCTTCAGGGTGTCCTCGGAGACCGCGGTCTCCGTGTCGCCCTCGATGGAGATGTGGTTGTCGTCCCACAGCAGGACCAGGTTGCCCAGCTTCTGGTGCCCGGCCAGCGAGGACGCCTCCGCGGAGATGCCCTCCTGGAGGCAGCCGTCGCCGGCGATGGCCCAGACCATGTGGTCGAAGGGGGAGGTGCCGGGGGCCGCCTCCGGGTCGAACAGGCCGCGCTCGTAGCGGGCGGCCATGGCCATGCCCACGGCGTTGGCGACACCCTGGCCCAGCGGGCCGGTCGTCGTCTCCACGCCTGTGGTGTGGCCGTACTCCGGGTGCCCCGGGGTCTTGGAGCCCCAGGTGCGGAAGGCCTTCAGGTCATCGAGCTCCAGGCCGTACCCGGCCAGGTAGAGCTGGATGTAGAGGGTCAGGCTGGTGTGGCCCGCCGAGAGCACGAACCGGTCGCGGCCGGTCCACTCCGCGTCGGCGGGGTCGTGCCGCATCACCTTCTGGAAAATGGTGTACGCGGCGGGAGCCAGGCTCATGGCCGTACCCGGGTGGCCGTTTCCGACCTTCTGTACGGCGTCCGCGGCCAGGACGCGGACGGTGTCCACGGCCCGCTGGTCCAATTCGGTCCACTGGAGGTCTGTGGTGGTCGGCTTGGTGCTCACCCTGAGTCAGGGCTCCTCTCCACTGTCGTAAACCGGTGACTGTGACCGCACCGGGCATTGCCGAGCCTACCCCCGTCAGCACCCGCGATTTCCGGCTCCTTCCAGGGTGCGGGCGGCCCGTCGAATCCGCCTCCCGTATGAGCGCGGAGGCTCACCGATGGGCTCTCTCCGATGAGCGTGGAGGCTCACTCCTGAGGCCTCCGATGAGCGTCCGCGCACACTCCTGAGACACCCTCGTGAGTGGGCTGGAGCACACCTGTGCGAGCGGGGCGCGCGTCGCTGCGGGCCGCTGAGCCGCGGGGGCGTGTGCGAGCGTTCGCACATGTGCCGAGGCAACGCCCCGCGCCACATCAACACGACCCCACCCCCGCGAAGGGCGGCCTGTCCCCAACGTCTACAGTGGTCTGGTTCGCGCAAGTCTCTACCGGGCCTTCACGCCCGGAGCTTGCTGGGATTTCTCTGTCAGGGGTGTGCGTGACGGCCGTCGAGTCCCGACCCGCAGGGGTCGCCTTGACTCCGAGCCCGGGGGGCCATCGCCCGTTCGGGGCCCGTGTCAAGGCATTCGTGGCGCTGACCAAGCCTCGGATCATCGAGCTGTTGCTGATCACCACTGTTCCGGTGATGTTCCTGGCCGCTCAGGGTGTACCCGACCTGTGGCTCGTGCTCACGACCACGATCGGCGGATACCTGTCCGCCGGCGGTGCCAACGCACTGAACATGTACATCGACCGCGACATCGACGCGTTGATGGACCGTACGTCGCAGCGCCCGCTGGTCACCGGCATGGTGAGCCCGCGCGAGTGCCTGGCCTTCGGCATCGCCCTCGCGGTGATCTCGACGCTCTGGTTCGGGCTGCTGGTGAACTGGCTGTCGGCGGGACTGTCGCTCGGCGCCCTGCTCTTCTACGTCGTCGTGTACACGATGATCCTGAAGCGTCGTACCTCGCAGAACATCGTCTGGGGCGGGATCGCGGGCTGCATGCCGGTCCTCATCGGCTGGTCCGCCGTGACGAACTCGATGTCCTGGGCCGCGGTGATCCTCTTCGCCGTCATCTTCTTCTGGACGCCGCCGCACTACTGGCCGCTCTCCATGAAGGTGAAGGACGACTACGCACGGGTCGGTGTTCCCATGCTGCCGGTCATTGCCTCCAACCGGGTGGTGGCCCGCCAGATCGTCCTCTACAGCTGGGTGATGGTGGCCGTCTCGCTGCTGCTGACCCCGCTGGGCTACACCGGCTGGTTCTACACGCTGGTGGCGGTGCTGACCGGCGGCTTCTGGCTCTGGGAGGCGCACGGCCTGCTGAACCGGGCCAAGTCCGGTGTGACCGGCGCGAAGCTCAAGGAGATGCGGCTGTTCCACTGGTCGATCACCTATGTGTCCCTGCTGTTCGTCGCCGTGGCGGTGGACCCCTTCCTGAAGTAGCACAGCTCCGGTACGACCTGCCGACGGGCGGGGAGCGTGGCCCACGCCACGCTCCCCGCCCGTCGCACGTTGACCTACCCATCGGTAGCATCCTGTGCATGGCAGAGACGGCTGAGACCCAGCAGGTGGACGGCAAGCAGGCGGCGCGCGCGGAGCGCAGGGCCGCCAGGCTGGCCAAGCAGATCGGTGCTTTCGCGAAGGCGCACGGTGGAGCCGAGGGGCAGCTCGCCTACATCGGGCAGATGGGCACCCGCATCGTTCTCGTCGGCGAGGACGGCGGCTGGGGCGATCTCGTCGCCCCTTCGTACGCGGTCGCCGAGAGCGCCGCACAGAAGTCCGGGATCACGATGCACGAGTCCTTCGACGGCGAGTTCGCGGCGAAGGTCCACACGGGCCCGTACGAGTGGACCCGGATGGCCGGTATCCAGGTCGGCGGCCCGGCGAACAAGGCCTGAGAACGGCTCGCGACGCAGAACAGGGGCTCCTCCACGGGACGGCGTGCAAGCCGTCCGGCGGGGGAGCCCCTGACGTGTGCGAGGGGTACGGGCGCCTCAGCCCGCCGTAGCGGGCTCGGGCTGCTCGGCCGCAGGCCCGGGCACCGGGGCCACAACCGGCGGCCGCTCGCGCAGTGAGAGCAGGACGCGGACCACGCCGATCCACACCAGACACGAGCCGAACATGTGCATCCCGACCAGGATCTCGGGAGTGTCGTTGAAGTACTGCACGTACCCGATCACGCCTTGCGCCATCAGGATCACGAACAGGTCCCGGGCACGGTGCAGCGGTCCCGCGGGCGCGTCGACGGCCTTAAGGACGAACCAGAGCGCGACGGTCAGTGCCACCACGACCCAGGCCAGGTCGGCGTGCAGCTGGGCGATCATCTTCCAGTCGATCGGGATGCGGTGGACGTCGCTGGAGTCGCCGGCGTGCCGCCCGGCCCCCGTGACGACCGTGCCGACCGCGATCAGCAGCCCCGCCGCGACCGCCAGCAGCCAGGTGAGCTGCGAGACGGCCTTGCCGACCAGGGGGCGCGGTGCGGCGTCGCCCTCCCCGACCCGCTGCCACGTCACCAGGGCGATCGTGAGCAGTGCGGTGGAGAGCAGGAAGTGCGCCGCGACGGTGTACGGGTTGAGGCCGACGAGGACCACGATGCCGCCGAGCACCGCGTTGCCCATGACCACCCAGAACTGCGTCCAGCCGAGCCGGGTGAGGCTGCGGCGCCGGGGCTTGGCGGACCGGGCGGCGATGATCGCCCACCCGACCGCAGCGCACAGGACGTAGGTGAGCATCCGGTTGCCGAACTCGATGGCGCCGTGGAAGCCCATCGCGCTCGTCGCCGTCAGGCTGTCGTCGGTGCACTTGGGCCAGGTCGGGCAGCCGAGGCCGGATCCGGTCAGCCGCACGGCACCGCCGGTGACGACGATGACGACGCTCATCACGACGGCGGACATCGCCGCACGGCGGACGGTCCGGGGGGACGGCGTCCAGCGCTCGGCGATGTAGAGGAGCGGGTTCCGCACGGCTTGAGCGACATCGGCTCGGGTCAGCTTGGGCACGCGCACCATCGTAGGCGGCCGCTTGTGCAAGCTTTCACGAGGGGGACGACTTACCCCGAACCGCCTACGGAGCGCGCCCGCGGGCTCACTCCCAGCGGAAGAACTTCGCCGCCGCGCCCAGCCCCAGCACCGTCCACACGGCGAGGATGCCCAGGTCGGCCCACGGCATCGCGGCACCGTGCTGCAGCACGTCCCTGAGGCCGTCCGACAGGGCGGCGATCGGCAGCAGGCCCAGCACCGACTGCACCGCGCCGGGGAACTTGTCCAGCGGCACGATGACCCCGCCGCCGACCAGCAGCAGCAGGAAGACCAGATTGGCGGCGGCCAGCGTCGCCTCCGCCTTCAGCGTCCCGGCCATCAGCAGGCCGAGCCCGGAGAACGCGGCGGTGCCGAGGACCAGGAGCAGCAGCACGGCGAACGGGTTGCCGTGCGGGGACCAGCCCAGCGCGAAGGCGATCACCGTCAGCAGTACGACCTGGAGCACCTCGGTGACCAGGACCGCGAGCGTCTTGGCGGCCATGAGCGCCCAGCGGGGGAGCGGCGAGGCGGCGAGCCGCTTGAGTACGCCGTAGCGCCGCTCGAAGCCGGTGGCGATGGCCTGGCCGGTGAAGGCCGTGGACATCACGGCCAGGGCGAGGATGCCGGGGGTCAGGAAGTCGACCGACTCGCCCGAGCCGGTGTCCACGATGTCGACCGCGCTGAACAGCACGAGCAGCAGCGTCGGGATGATCACCGTCAGCAGCAGCTGTTCACCGTTGCGCAGCAGCATCCGGGTCTCCAGCGCGGTCTGCGCGGCGATCATGCGGGGCAGTGGGGCGGCGCCCGGCCGGGGGGCGTACGTTCCGGCGCTCATGCGCGCAGCTCCTTGCCGGTCAGTTCGAGGAAGACGTCCTCGAGGGTGTGGCGCTCGACGGAGATGCCGGAGGGCATCACACCGTGCTGGGCGCACCAGGAGGTGACGGTGGCCAGAAGCTGCGGGTCGATGCCGCCGGTGATGCGGTACGCGCCGGTGGTGAGTTCGGCGGCCTGCGTGCCGTCGGGCAGTGCCTTCAGCAGGGAGCCGATGTCGAGGCCCGGGCGGCCCGTGAAGCGCAGGGTGTTCTCGGCGCCGCCGCGGCACAGGGCCTCGGGGCTGCCCTGGGTGAGCAGCCGGCCGGCGTCGATGATGGCGACGTCGTCGGCGAGTTCCTCCGCCTCGTCCATGAAGTGGGTGGTGAGGACGACAGCCACCCCGTCGGCGCGCAGTTCCCGCACGAGGTCCCAGGTGGAGCGGCGGGCCTGCGGGTCGAGGCCCGCGGTCGGCTCGTCCAGGAAGACCAGCTCCGGGCGGCCGACGACGGCCATCGCCAGGGCGAGCCGCTGCTGCTGGCCGCCGGAGAGCCTGCGGTAGGTGGTGCGGCCGCAGCCGCCCAGGCCCAGACGTTCGATGAGGGCGTCCACGTCCAGGGGGTGGGCGTGCAGTTTCGCCATGTGGCGCAGCATCTCGTCGGCGCGTGCGCCGGAGTAGACGCCGCCCGACTGGAGCATCACACCGATGCGGGGACGCAGACGCGCGGCGTCGGCGACCGGGTCGAGCCCGAGCACCCGGACCGTTCCGGCATCGGGGCGGCGGTATCCCTCGCAGGTCTCGATCGTGGTGGTCTTGCCGGCGCCGTTGGGGCCGAGGACCGCGGTGACCGCACCGGCTCGGACGTCCAGGTCGAGGCCGTCCACCGCGGCTTTGCTGCCGTACCGCTTCACCAGGCCGCGGACCTGGACAGCCGGGCCGGAAGGGGGTGGGGCGGACTCGCTCTTCATGGGCGGTAAGTCTAGGCAGCCGTCGGTGTGGGCCCGGTCCGGGGGCTTGATTAGGTGACCCTAAGTGATGGATTCCACCCGTGATCGTTCCGGACCGTGGTTGTCAGAGCCGAGGGAATTACGCAACAATGGCGTTGTGAAATACACGGGCGAGGCTCCGCAGGAGGAACTCGCGACCGGTGAGCGCTCGACGCGCAACCGGGTCGCGCGCTCCATCCTGGACCACGGCCCGTCCACCGTCGCCGACCTGGCGAAGCGCCTGGGGCTCACCCAGGCCGCCGTACGCCGCCACCTCGACGCCCTCGTCACCGACGACGTCGTGGTGGCCCGCGAGCAGCGCGTCTACGGGGCACGGACCCGTGGCCGCCCGGCCAAGGTGTTCGCCCTGACCGACTGCGGCCGGGACGCCTTCGACCAGTCCTACGACAAGCTCGCCGCGGACGCCCTGCGCTGGATCGCCGAGACCTCGGGCGACGAAGCTGTCATGGCCTTCGCCCGGGCCAGGATCGCCGACCAGTCGGCGGCCTACCGCGCGGCCGTCGAGGCCGCGGCGCCCGAAGCCCGCACGGAGGCACTGGCCAAGGCCTTGTCCGCCGACGGGTACGCTGCTACGGCGCGCAGCGCGCCGGGCCCGCAGCAGGGTGAGCAGCTGTGTCAGCACCACTGCCCGGTCGCGCATGTCGCCGAGCAGTACCCGCAGCTGTGCGAGGCGGAGACCGAGATCTTCTCCAGCCTCCTGGGGACCCATGTGCAGCGTCTGGCCACCATCGCCCACGGCGACGGCGTGTGCACGACGTACATTCCGCGCAGTGGCCACCCCACCCCACAGACCACCGATTCAGCATCTGCAAGCACGCCCGGGAGGAACCCCGCATGACGCTCCCTACGGAGACTGCCCACCCTGAGCTCGATGGCCTGGGCACGTACGAATTCGGCTGGGCCGACTCCGACGCGGCAGGCGCAGCGGCCAAGCGCGGCCTCTCCGAGGCTGTCGTCCGCGACATCTCGGACAAGAAGAACGAGCCCGAGTGGATGCTGAAGCTCCGGCTCAAGGGCCTCAAGCTCTTCGGCAAGAAGCCCATGCCGAACTGGGGCTCGGACCTGTCGGGCATCGACTTCGACAACATCAAGTACTTCGTGCGGTCGACGGAGAAGCAGGCGGAGTCCTGGGAGGACCTGCCCGAGGACATCAAGAACACGTACGACAAGCTCGGCATCCCGGAGGCGGAGAAGCAGCGCCTCGTCGCCGGTGTCGCCGCGCAGTACGAGTCCGAGGTCGTCTACCACCAGATCAACGAGGAGCTGGAGGCGCAGGGTGTCATCTTCATGGACACCGACACCGCGCTGAAGGAGCACCCGGAGCTCTTCAAGGAGTACTTCGGCACCGTCATCCCCGTCGGTGACAACAAGTTCGCCTCGCTGAACTCGGCCGTGTGGTCCGGTGGGTCCTTCATCTACGTGCCGAAGGGCGTGCACGTGGAGATCCCGCTCCAGGCCTACTTCCGTATCAACACGGAGAACATGGGCCAGTTCGAGCGGACGCTGATCATCGTCGACGAGGACGCCTACGTCCACTACGTCGAGGGCTGCACCGCGCCGATCTACTCCTCGGACTCCCTGCACTCCGCGGTCGTCGAGATCATCGTGAAGAAGGGCGGCCGCTGCCGCTACACGACGATCCAGAACTGGTCGAACAACGTCTACAACCTGGTCACCAAGCGCGCCGTCGCCTACGAGGGCGCGACGATGGAGTGGGTCGACGGCAACATCGGCTCCAAGGTCACCATGAAGTACCCGGCCGTCTACCTGATGGGCGAGCACGCCAAGGGCGAGACCCTGTCCATCGCCTTCGCGGGCGAGGGCCAGCACCAGGACGCCGGCGCCAAGATGGTCCACATGGCTCCGAACACCTCGTCCAACATCGTCTCCAAGTCGGTGGCGCGAGGCGGTGGCCGCACCTCCTACCGCGGTCTGATCGAGATCGGCGAGGGCGCGCCCGGCGCGAAGTCCAACGTGCTGTGCGACGCACTGCTGGTCGACACGATCTCGCGCTCCGACACCTACCCGTACGTCGACGTCCGCGAGGACGACGTGTCGATGGGGCACGAGGCGACCGTCTCCAAGGTCTCCGAGGACCAGCTCTTCTACCTGATGAGCCGCGGCATGACCGAGTTCGAGGCGATGGCGATGATCGTGCGCGGCTTCGTCGAGCCGATCGCGAAGGAGCTCCCGATGGAGTACGCCCTCGAGCTCAACCGGCTGATCGAGCTGCAGATGGAGGGCTCGGTCGGCTAGTACGCCGACGACCGGCCCCCCTGACATCTGTCCGACTGAGAAAGAGAGCACCACGACAGCCATGGCTGAGGCTCAGAACATCCCTGCGGGCTCCACGACCGCCGGGTCCATCGCGGTGGCCGCCGAGTCCACCGTCGCCACGCGCATGAGCGCGCCCCCGTCCTTCGACGTCGCGGACTTCCCGGTCCCGCACGGCCGCGAGGAGGAGTGGCGGTTCACGCCGCTGGAGCGCCTGCGCGGGCTGCACGACGGCACCGCCGTCGCCACCGGCAGCGGTGTGAAGGTCGCCATCGAGGCGCCCGCGGGGGTCACGGTCGAGACGGTCGGCCGCGACGACTCCCGCCTCGGCAAGGCCGGTACGCCGGTGGACCGGGTCGCCGCTCAGGCGTACTCGTCCTTCGAGCAGGCCTCCGTCGTCACCGTCGGCAAGGAAGCCGTGCTCACCGAGCCGATCCGGATCGCCGTGCACGGTGAGGGCGGCGTGGCCTACGGCCACCAGGTCATCGAGCTGGGAGCGTTCGCCGAGGCCGTCGTCGTCATCGATCACACGGGCGACGCGGTGCTCGCCGCCAACGTCGACTACGTCCTGGGTGACGGTGCGAAGCTGACCGTCGTCTCCGTCCAGGACTGGGACGAGCAGGCCGTCCACGTCGGCCAGCACAACGCGCTGGTCGGCCGCGACGCCTCCTTCAAGTCCATCGTCGTCACCTTCGGCGGCGACGTGGTCCGGCTCCACCCGCGGATCGCCTATGCGGGCCCGGGCGGCGAGGCGGAGCTCTTCGGCCTGTACTTCACCGACAAGGGCCAGCACCAGGAGCACCGCCTCCTGGTCGACCACAACACCCCGCACTGCAAGTCCAACGTGGCCTACAAGGGCGCGCTGCAGGGCGACGGTGCCCACGCCGTGTGGATCGGTGACGTCCTCATCCAGGCCGCCGCCGAGGGCACCGACACCTACGAGATGAACCGCAACCTGGTCCTCACGGACGGTGCGCGGGTCGACTCGGTGCCGAACCTGGAGATCGAGACCGGCGAGATCGTCGGCGCCGGCCACGCTTCGGCGACCGGCCGCTTCGACGACGAGCAGCTGTTCTACCTCCAGTCCCGCGGCATCCCGGCCGAGGAGGCCCGCCGTCTCGTCGTGCGCGGCTTCTTCGCCGAGCTGGTCCAGCAGATCGGCCTGCCGGACGTCGAGGCCCGTCTCCTCGACAAGATCGAGACCGAGCTGAAGGCGTCGGTCTGATGGCCTTCGTCAAGGCGTGCGCACTGAGCGAGCTGGAGGACGACACCCCGAAGCGGGTGGAGCTCCACGGCACGCCGGTGTCCGTCGTCCGCACCGAGGGCGAGGTGTTCGCGATCAACGACATCTGCTCGCACGCGAACGTGTCGCTGTCCGAGGGCGAGGTCGAGGACTGCATGATCGAGTGCTGGCTGCACGGATCGAGCTTCGACCTGCGCACCGGCAAGCCGTCCGGCCTCCCCGCGACGCGCCCCGTCCCCGTATACCCCGTCAAGATCGAAGGGGACGATGTGCTCGTCTCCGTCACCCAGGAGTCCTGAGTCACCCATGGCAACGCTTGAAATCCGCGACCTGCACGTCACCGTCGAGGCCGACAACGCCACGAAGGAGATCCTCAAGGGCGTCGACCTGACCGTGAAGCAGGGCGAGACCCACGCCATCATGGGCCCCAACGGGTCCGGCAAGTCCACCCTCGCGTACTCGCTCGCAGGCCACCCCAAGTACACGATCACCAGCGGCACGGTGACCCTGGACGGCGAGAACGTCCTGGACATGACCGTCGACGAGCGCGCCCGTGCCGGCCTGTTCCTCGCCATGCAGTACCCGGTCGAGATCCCCGGTGTCTCGGTCTCCAACTTCCTGCGCACCTCCGCCACCGCCGTCCGCGGCGAGGCGCCCAAGCTGCGTACCTGGGTGAAGGAGGTCAAGGAGACGATGGCCGGCCTCCAGATGGACCCGTCCTTCGCCGAGCGCAACGTCAACGAGGGCTTCTCCGGCGGCGAGAAGAAGCGCCACGAGATCCTCCAGCTGGAGCTCCTCAAGCCGAAGGTCGCGATCCTCGACGAGACCGACTCCGGTCTGGACGTCGACGCCCTGCGCATCGTCTCCGAGGGGGTCAACCGGGTCCGGGAGACCGGCGAGGTCGGCACCCTGCTGATCACGCACTACACCCGGATCCTCCGGTACATCAAGCCCGACTTCGTGCACGTGTTCGCCAACGGCCGGATCGCCGAGTCCGGCGGCGCCGAGCTCGCCGACAAGCTGGAGAACGAGGGCTACGAGGCATATGTGAAGGGTGGCGCTTCCGCGTGACACAGCTGCCGGGCCTCCTCGACACCGAGGCGATCCGCAAGGACTTCCCCCTGCTGGATCGTACGGTCCACGACGGGAAGAAGATCGTTTACCTGGACAGCGCTGCGACCTCGCAGAAGCCGCGCCAGGTGCTCGACGCCCTCAACGAGTACTACGAGCGGCACAACGCCAATGTGCACCGCGGCGTGTACACGATCGCGGAGGAGGCCACGGCGCTGTACGAGGGCGCCCGTGACAAGGTCGCCGCGTTCATCAACGCGCCCAGCCGCAACGAGGTGATCTTCACCAAGAACGCCTCGGAGTCGCTCAACCTCGTGGCCAACATGCTCGGCTGGGCCGATGAGCCCTACCGCGTCGACCACGAGACCGAGATCGTCACCACGGAGATGGAGCACCACTCCAACATCGTGCCGTGGCAGCTGCTCTCGCAGCGCACCGGCGCGAAGCTGAAGTGGTTCGGCATCACCGACGACGGCCGGCTCGACCTGTCCAACATCGACGAGATCATCACCGAGAAGACGAAGATCGTCTCCTTCACGCTGGTCTCGAACATCATGGGCACGATAAACCCGGTCGAGCAGATCGTCCGGCGCGCCCAGGAGGTCGGCGCGCTGGTGTGCATCGATGCCTCGCAGGCCGCCCCGCACATGGTGCTCGACGTGCAGGCGCTGCAGGCCGACTTCGTGGCCTTCACCGGTCACAAGATGGTCGGTCCGACCGGCATCGGCGTGCTCTGGGGACGGCAGGAACTCCTGGAGGACCTGCCGCCGTTCCTCGGCGGCGGCGAGATGATCGAGACCGTGTCGATGCACTCCTCGACCTACGCCCCCGCGCCGCACAAGTTCGAGGCCGGTACGCCCCCGATCGCCCAGGCCGTGGGCCTCGGCGCGGCCGTGGACTACCTCTCGGCCATCGGCATGGAGAACATCCACCGACACGAGCAGGCCATCACCGAGTACGCGGTGAAGCGCCTTCTGGAGGTCCCGGACCTCAGGATCATCGGTCCGGCCACCGCGGAGGACCGCGGTGCCACGATCTCCTTCACGCTCGGTGACATCCACCCGCACGACGTGGGGCAGGTGCTCGACGAGCTGGGCATCGCGGTCCGGGTCGGACACCACTGCGCCCGACCGGTATGCCTGCGGTACGGAATTCCTGCGACGACGCGAGCGTCGTTCTATCTGTACTCCACGCCCGCCGAGGTCGACGCCCTGGTGGACGGTCTGGAACACGTCCGGAACTTTTTCGGTTAGACAGCGGCTGAGGGTTGACTGGTGAAGCTTGATTCCATGTACCAGGAAGTGATCCTGGACCACTACAAGCACCCCCACGGGCGCGGCCTGCGGGACGGCGACGCCGAGGTGCACCACGTCAATCCGACGTGCGGTGACGAGATCACGTTGCGGGTGCGGTACGACGGCGAGACGATCGCCGATGTGAGCTACGAAGGTCAGGGCTGCTCCATCAGCCAGGCCAGCGCCTCCGTGCTGAACGAGCTGCTGGTCGGCAAGGAACTGGGCGAGGCCCAGAAGATCCAGGCCGCGTTCCTGGAGCTGATGCAGTCCAAGGGACAGCTGGAGCCGGACGACGCGATGGAGGAGGTGCTGGAGGACGCGGTCGCGTTCGCCGGCGTCTCCAAGTACCCGGCCCGGGTCAAGTGCGCGCTGCTGAGCTGGATGGCGTGGAAGGACGCGACGGCGAAAGCGCTGTCCGAAGGGAAGACGGCATGAGCGAGAACGAGACTCTTACCACCAAGCCGGCCTCCGAGGAGGAGGTCCGCGAGGCGCTGTACGACGTCGTCGACCCCGAGCTGGGCATCGACGTCGTCAATCTGGGCCTGATCTACGGCATCCACATCGACGATGCCAACATCGCGACCCTCGACATGACGCTGACGTCCGCGGCCTGCCCGCTGACCGACGTCATCGAGGACCAGGCGAAGTCCGCGACGGACGGCATCGTCAGCGAGCTCCGGATCAACTGGGTCTGGATGCCGCCGTGGGGCCCGGACAAGATCACGGACGACGGGCGCGAGCAGCTGCGCGCGCTGGGCTTCAACGTCTGAGCACCCCCGTACGCGTGTGAACGGCCCCCGGCACCCGCCGGGGGCCGTTCTGCGTTGTCCGTTCGTCCGGCGTACGCCTGGCGTGTACCGCTCGTTGGCACGGGAACCGGAACCTTCTCCTCGACACCACGCCGACGAGAGGTACGCCGTGCCGCATCCCCCTGTCCTCCGCCACCGCAGGACCGCCGCCGCCGGAGGCGTCCTGGCGCTCGCAGCCCTGGGCCTGGGCGTGCCCGCCCACGCCGCGAGCTACGGAACGCCGACGATCGCCCTGTCGGCCGGATATCTCTCCGGCGCGGGCGGCGCCACCGCCGACCCGGTGGTGACGGTCACCGTCGCGCAGAGCGGCGCCGACGTCACCGCGCTCGGCGTGGCGGCCTCCGCCAGCTCCAAGCCGTCCGTCGCCGCGACCGGAGACGTGACGGTGACCGGCACCGGAGCCACCCGGCAGCTCCGTGTCGCCCCGCACGCCCGTGGCTACACCGACCTCACCGTCAAGGTCACCGGCCTCGGCGGCAAGACCGCCACCAGGACGCTGCACTTCGCGGCCTCCGCCGCGGTGCAGAACGCCGCCGACACCCGCTACCTCACCGGCTCCTCCGACGCCTCGGCCGCCGTCGACGTCGGGGACGGCTACGCGGTGGTCGCCGACGACGAGTCCAACACGCTGCGCCTCTACGACCGTTCCTCCTCCGGTGGGCCGGTGCGGACGTGGGACGTGGGCTCGGTGCTCGGTGTCTCCAAGGAGATCGACATCGAGGGCGCGGCCCGGGTCGGCAACACGGTCTACTGGACCGGCTCGCTCGGCAACAACAAGGACGGCGAGTACAAGGCCGACCGCAACACCGTCTTCACGACCACGGTGAGCGGCTCCGGCGCCGCGACCCAGCTGACCGTCGGCCGTTCCTACAAGAACCTCCGCGACGACCTCGTCGCCTGGGACAAGGCCAACGGCAACCGCTACGGCTTCGCCGCGGGCACGGCGGACGGCGAAGTGCCCAAGCAGATCGACGGGTTCAACATCGAGGGGCTGGAGTTCGCACCCGGCTCGACGACGACCGCCTACCTCGGTTTCCGGGCGCCCCTCGTCCCGCCGAAGGCGGGCGGCAAGGCGCTGATCGTGCCGGTCACCAACTTCGACAGGATGGCCGGCTCCGGAGCGAAGGCGGTCATCGGAACACCCGTCGAGCTGGACCTCGGCGGCCTCAGCATCCGCGACATCCGTAAGAACTCCGCCGACCAGTATCTGATCGTGGCCGGTTCCTGGGCCGCTGACGAC
The DNA here is from genome assembly GCF_040630635.1 of Streptomyces sp. NPDC005761. Classification (NCBI taxonomy): domain Bacteria; kingdom Bacillati; phylum Actinomycetota; class Actinomycetes; order Kitasatosporales; family Streptomycetaceae; genus Streptomyces; species Streptomyces sp. NPDC005761. The sequence goes on from NZ_JBEXXX010000004.1 coordinate 278,421, forward strand.
AACTCCGACCCGTACGCCCTCTACTCCTGGGACGGCGTCGCGGCACACGCGCCGGTGAAGCGGCTCGACCTGCCGACCGCCGACCCCGGTGGCTGGGAGGCCGTCGTGGACGTGCCGGACCTGACGGTGCCCGGCGCGCGGGCGCAGCTGATCACGGACGCCGGCTCCGCCGATCTGTACGGGGACGGTACGGAGGCCAAGGACCTCGACCACGACGAGTGGAAGAAGTCCCGCGCCACCTGGTTCACCGTGGGCGGCTGAGCCGGCGCGGAGCGTGCCGCGACCGGCCCTTCGTACGGCCGTGCCCACAGGTCCGCCCGGCGGACACGGCCGTTCCGGTGTGCCGGCGGAACGACGGGGGCGGACGAGCCACCCGGCGAGCGTGACAACGGCCGTGGCGTCGGGGACGAATCACCCGCGCGGCCATGTCCGCCGGGCACAATGGCGGGCATGGCCGTTTCCTTTTACAGCATCGTCGTCAACACTCATGACCTTCCCGCACTCGCCCGGTTCTGGTGCGGAGTGCTCGACTGGAAGGTGCTCTTCGAGGCGGAGGACGAGATCGTCATCGGCGCCGACAAGCACGCCCTGCCGGGCATCACCTTCGTCCCCGTGACGGACGCCAAGACAACCTTCAACCGGCTGCACATCGACCTCGCCCCCGACGACCTGGACACCGAGGTCGAGCGCATCACCGGACTCGGGGCCCGGCGGGCCGACGTCGGTCAGCCTGCGGACGTGAGCTGGGTGGTGCTGGAGGACCCCGAGGGCAACGAGTTCTGCGTGCTGTCCCCGAAGAACTCGCTCATCGACTGACAGTGATGATGTGAGTGGTGGTTCTGCTGATGCGTCTGACTCGCCGACTGACTGACGTCTTCGACTGTCTTGTTTGGGATTTGTCGGTGCGTC